>NZ_JBBCJO010000014.1 GCF_037190085.1 Gemmatimonas aurantiaca | reverse complement strand
GCGCATGCGCGGCGTGCGCATCTTCGACATCTCGAACATCCGGGAGCCGAAGCTGGTGGCCAATGTGCAGACGTGCCGCGGCTCGCACACGCACACGGTGCTCGAGGACCCGAAGGACAAGCAGAACGTCTACATCTACGTCTCCGGTTCGTCGGGCATCCGTCCGGGTGGTGAACTCGCCGAATGCGCGAACGTGGCCAGCGGAGAAGCCAACTCGTCGCGTCTGCGCATCGAGATCATCAAGGTGCCGTTGGCCGATCCGAGCAAGGCGGCGGTCGTGGGCCGGGCGAACATCTTTGCCGGACTGAATGCGCCGAGCACGCACGGCGCGTCGGCCGCCGACAAGGCCGAGCTGGATGCCATGAAAGCCAAAGGCGCCTTCATGATCATGATTCCGGCGATGAATCAGGAAATCGAAGTGCCGGCGCAGTTCGTGAAGCCGGTGCTCGACAGTCTGGTCAAGGCGCGCGGCGCGACCACGCCCAATGCCGCCGATTCGGCCGCCGCCCGTCCGCTCGTGGATGCCGCGGTGAAGCGTCTCCTGGCCGCCCAGGGCATGATGAATCCGCCGGAAAAGGGTGGCGCCATTCACGAGACGTCGCAGTGTCACGACATCACGGTGTATCCGTCGCTCGGTCTGGCCGGCGGCGCGTGTGAAGGACACGGTCTGCTGCTCGACATCAGCAACCCGGTTGCACCGGTGCGTCTCGACGCCGTGGCCGACTCCAACTTCGCCTACTGGCACTCCGCCACGTTCAACAACGACGGCACGAAGATCCTCTTCTCCGACGAATGGGGCGGCGGTGGCGCGCCGAAGTGCCGTCCACTCGACAAGCCGGAGTGGGGCGCCAACGCGATCTTCGAGATCGTGAACAAGAAGCTCGTGTTCAAGAGCTACTACAAGATCCCGACCTACCAGACCGCGAACGAGAACTGCGTGGCGCACAACGGCTCGCTGATCCCGATCCCGGGCCGCGACGTGATGGTGCAGGCATGGTATCAGGGCGGCATCTCGGTGTTCGACTGGACGGATGCGTCACATCCCAAGGAGATCGCGTCGTTCGATCGTGGCCCGGTGGATGGTACGCGCATGCAGATGGGCGGCTCGTGGTCGGTGTACTGGTACAACGGCAACATCGTGAGCTCCGAGATCGCGCGTGGCATGGACGTGGCCCAGTTGGTGCCCAGCGAATACATCTCGCAGAACGAGATCGATGCCGCCAACACGGTGAAGTGGGACTACCTGAACGCGCAGGGGCAGCCGAAGATCGTGTGGCCGCCCAGCTTCGCGCTGGCGAAGGCGTTCACCGATCAGCTCGAGCGCAAGGGCTGCGCGGCGGGCACGGTGAGTGCGTTGCGGACGCAGATCGCGGCGGCCGAGAAGGCCAACGGCGCGGCGCGCAACGATGCGCTGGCCAAGGCGGTGAGCGATGCGGAAGGCGCGCGCAGCTGCGATGGCGCCAAGGTCGACCTGCTCAAGAAGTCGCTGCAGGATCTCCGCGCCCTGGCGATGTAACCGGGCCGGGTAATCCGGCGAGGTAGCAGAACACCGGACACGATACGCCCTCTCCTCTTCTCCCACTCACACCATCCGATCGGCCATGGCCAGTCTCCGTCACGCAGGCATCGTCGTCGCTGCATCCCTGCTGTCCTTTGCCGCCGGTGCCGGCGTGATGCGCGCGCAACAGCAGTCGGCGACGCGTCGCGAGCCGCAGTTCGAGAACAGCGAGCTGAAGGTGTGGAAGTCCATCATCATGCCCAACCAGCCGCTCACGCAGCATCGACATGAACATGGGCGGGCCCTGGTGGCCCTGACAGATGGCACGCTCGATGTGGTGAATCCGGCCGGCAAGACGGTGAACACCTACAAGTGGGAGAAGGGGAAGGCGTACTGGCTCGGCGCCGATCCGAAAGGAGAAACGCACGCCGATGTGAACAACACCCGGCAGCCGATCGAAGTGATCGTGGTGGAACTCAAGAACGATCGCCCGTAGTCATGAACCTGGAGCGTCTCGCGTTGCCGGCGTTGATGGCGCAGTGGGCCCGTGCCGTCGATCGCCTCGAACGGGCCCTCGATACGACCCCGTCCGACCACCTCGAGGATCTGGCCGTCCGTCACGAGATCGCGCGTCGCATCCGGGCGCGTCCCGTGACGGCGGAGACGCGGGAAATGCTGGCCGAATTGGATGGGATCTACCGCGGGGCCACCGTCGAGTGTGGGGGCTGCGTGGCAGGAGAACACGACGCGGCGGCCCAGGGATGGACCGCCGCGCGTGAATGGTACTTCTGGCGTCGTCCGCGCTGACCGGGTCGCGCGGATGATGTAGCCGTAGGCGAGCCGTATCAGGCCTGTTCAGGCCGACTTCCTGCCAGTGATCAGTCGATATACGAAGAGCAGCAACATCGCCCCGATGACGCTGGCGATGAATCCGGCCTGGGCACCCGCGGCGTACAATCCGAGCACCTGTCCGAGCCACGTGCCCACGAACGCGCCTGCGATACCGAGCAGGATGGTGATGATGAACCCTCCGGGGTCCTTGCCGGGCATCAGGAACTTGGCAACCGCACCCACGATGAGACCGATCAGGCAGGTATACAGAAGACCCATGATCCGCTCCAGAAAGTGAGAAATCCCGCCGAGACGGCGGGTCTGCCTACTTATACCCCGGGTTGACAAGCAGGGAAGACTGTTGAAATATCAGCATGGTTGAAAAATCAGCAGACTCTTTCAGGTCAGGCCACATGGCTACTCCGCACGACTCCGAATCCCCGACGGGCAGTCTGTCCCGGCGTGAACGGCAGGTGATGGACATTCTGCACCGACGTGGTGAGGCGACGGTGGCCGAGATCATGGCCGAGTTGCCGGATCCGCCGACCTACTCGGCCGTGCGTTCGATCGTGCGGATTCTGGCGGAGAAGGGAACCATCCGTTTCCGCGAGGATGGGCCGCGCTATGTGTACTATCCCGCCGTGGACAGCGATGCGGTGCGTGAGACGGCCCTGAACCATCTGGTGGACACCTATTTCGGTGGTTCGCCCGAGTTGGCGGTGACGGCGCTGCTGCGTCGCAACGACTTCGGGCTCGATGCGCGTGACGTGAGTCGTCTGCGCGAGGCGATCGCCCGAGCGCGGCACTCGGAGGGGGGCACCGATGCCTGATGCCCTTTCCCTCCCGGTGGATCCGTCGACGCTGATGCTGGTGCTTGCGAAGATCACGCTGCTGCTCGGACTGGCGGTGTTGGGCGCGCGTCTGCTGCGGCGCGCCACGGCCGGTATCCGGCATCTCTGGTGGCTGGTGGTGCTGGTGGCCACGTTGCTCATTCCCGTGCTGGAATTCACGCAGCCCATGCGGATTGCGGTGATTCCGGCCGGTGTGGTGCCCGGGGCCAGGGCGACGTATTCACCGGCGGTGGAGATGGCCTCGACCGAAGCCAGTCCGGCCTCACCGGCGACGATCGCTTCGCCGACCACGCCGGCACTGACCTCGGAGTCTCCCGGCACGTCCAGCACGCCACCGTCGATCACGACGCGTCTGCAGACGTCTCTGATGCTGCTGCGGTCGCTGCCGCCATTGACGCTGATCGCGATGGCATGGTTGGTGGGGATGCTGATCTCCGCGGCCTGGTTGCTGCGCAGTTGGCTCGCGGCTTCACGCATCGTACGTCGCGCCAGCGTGGTGTCCACGTCCGACTGGCTCGACCCGCTGTACGAAGTGGCCGACCGTATCGGACTCGATGATGTGCCGCGTGTCGTCCGCTCGGCCGACGTGCGCATGCCCTTCGCCTGCGGTGTACGGACACCGACGATCGTGCTGCCGTTGTCGTCGGATGCATGGAGCCTCGAACGTCGACAGGCCGTCCTGCTGCACGAACTCGCGCACGTGCGACGCAACGATCTGCTCGGACACACCTTCGCGCGGCTGGTGTGTGCCGTGTACTGGTTCCATCCGATGGTGTGGATGGCAGCCGGCGCATTGCGGGCGGAAAGTGAGCAGGCATGTGACGATCTCGCGGTGTCGTCGGGCACACGTCCGTCGGATTATGCCGAGCACTTGCTGGACATCGTGACTTCGGTGAAGGGTGATGCGACACCCGCCGTGGCCATCGCGATGGCGCGCCGCAGTGAGTTCGAAGGACGCATGCTGGCGATCCTCGATCCGGAGCGTCCCCGGCGCAACACCACGCGTCGACAGGCTGTCACGCTGGCGGGACTGATCGGCGCGGTGACCCTGCTGGTCGGTGCGGCAGCACCGGTGACATCGAGTGCTCCCAGTGCCACGATGACATCGATGGCCGGGCTGGTTCAGCGGGCAGACAGCACGAACGTTGGGCGGGATGCCGTGACGCCTGACGCAGTAGTGCATGACGCGCCAGCGTACGACGCAGCAGCACATGACGCGGTCGTGCGCAACGCGGTGACGGATTCGGGAAGGGAAGCGGAGAAGACGACCAGCGAAACGCGATACCTGCCAGTGCGGCCTCCTGCCGCGCCCGCGGTCCCTCCGTCGGGGCAACTCGGTCGTCGGGTGGACCAGGCGCTCAGCCGGGTCGTGACGCAGTTCTCCACCGACGTGAGTACCGGGATCCTGAACGCGCTCGGTCCCGCCGTGGGCCGACAGTCCATGAACAGTGGACTGGCTGGCTTCGACAGTCTGCCGATGGCCGAGCGGGCCCGGTTGTTGGTCCGCATTCTCACCACCGACAGCAGTGCGTCCATTCGTCGCGTGGCCGCCTGGGGGCTGAATGAGTACCTGGTCGTGGATCCCGGTGTGCGGACGGCGCTGATCACGGCTCTCAGACGCGATACCGATGCGAAGGTCCGCGAAGTGGCCGCCTGGGCGCTGGCCGACGATCCGGCATCGCGCACGACAACCAGTGCGTTGATCGACGCCCTGCGCGATGTCGACTCACGGGTGCGCGGAACGGCGGCCTGGGCCATCGGCACGATCGAAGCGCGGGAGGCGGAGTCCGCATTGCTCAAAGCCCTCGAAGACCCCGAAGCATCGGTGCGTTCACGCGCGGCATGGGCACTGGGCAACGTGACACCGGCACAATTGCCTGCCGGACTCACGACGCATCTCGAAGACAGTGGTCGCGACGTGCGTCGGGCGGTGACGTGGGCGTTGTATCAGATCGGTGATGACCGCGCGGTGCCGGCCTTGCTGCGTGCATTCCGTGCGGAAAAAGACCCCATGGTCCGTCGGGACATGTTCCGCACACTCGTGTCGCTGGGTGAACAATCGACGGAATTCATCAAGCAGATGCTCGACAACAACGATCCCGATATCCGCGAACAGGCCATCTCGCTGTTGGCAGGACGTCCCCAGCCGACACCCTGGCCCTGGCCGTGGCCTGACCCGCGTCCCACTCCGCAGAGGTAAGGAGCAGTAAGGAGCACGGCGCTTCGGCGCCGACTCTTTTCCCCCGAAGTGCTGAAATTTCAACATGACCGCATCCCCGCGGTGGAGGAGATCATGAAAAGTTTTCTGATGGGCGTGGTGGTGACCACCACGTTGACGGTGGGTGGCGCGGAGACGTCGGCGTCCCGCGCGGCACTGGATGTGGAAGCGCTGCTGGCCGATGCCCGCGGCGCGCCGGTGACGATGTGCCAACTGGCCACTCGCGCCGTGCGCGGTATGGGATGGGGACGCGGGGGTGAGCCACCGGTGACCCGCCTGCCTGTGTCGATGCCTGAACGGCCGGATGTCCTGCCCACTCCAGCGGTCGCGCGATTGGTGCAGGCCCTTGGCGATACCGATGCCTGTGTGGGGGAGATGGCTTCACAGCTGCTCGCCACGCAACCGGATTCGTCGATCATGGCGCCGATGGTGGAGCGGTTGTCGTCGCGTGATTCGGTGGTGCGGGTGTCGGTATTGGCCGTGCTCGGACGTGGCGATGTGCGTGAGGCCGCACCCTCGGTGCGGCGGGTGTTGCATGACGACGTGGCAAGTGTGCGGGCCAATGCCGCCTGGGCCGCGGGACGCCTGCGCGATGGAGCCGCATTGCGTGTCCTGCACGATCTGGTGGCGGATCGCAACACGGCGGTGCGGCTCGCGGCCGTGACGTCACTCGGACAGCTCGACTCCACGCGCAGTGTGGCGACCCTCGCGCCATTGCTGGCCAACGATCCCAGTCCGCAGGTACGACGCACGGTGGCGTGGGCCATCGGCAACATCGACGCCCGGGAAGGCGCGGTGGCACTCACGCGGGCGTTACGGGACCGGGACGCGTCGGTACGTGAGATGGCCGCGTGGGCGCTCGGTCAGCAGCGTCGGCTCACGGACGAGGCGGGCGAGGCGCTCATGACCATGGTCGCGCGCGACGACGATGCCGATGCGCGGGAGTCAGCCGCCTGGGCACTGGGGACCACGCGTCATCGTACGGCGCTGAATGTGCTGGCCACCGCGGCCGCCGATGATCGTGTCGGTGATGTGCGCGAGATCGCGGCGTGGGCAGCAGGGTCGGTTGGTGATCGACAGGTACCCGCCGCACTGGTGCGGGCCCTGCGTGATCGTGAAGCCAAGGTCCGTCGGGCCACAGCGTGGGCGCTCAAGGAACTGCAGGATCCCCAGACACTCGATGCGGTGGTGGATGCGCTGGAACGTGAAAACGTCGATCGCGTACGGGAGGCGCTCGTGCGCGCGGCGGCCGGCCTGGGAGGCGGCAGTGACCGCGCGGTGCGTGCGCTGGTGTCGTCGTCCGACCCCAAGGTACGTGAGCTGGCCGTTCGCTCGATGGTGCGGGGAGGGGCCATCGATCCCTGGCCGTGGCCGATGCCCCGTCCGCGGCCGTTTCCGTGAATCGCGTGATGAATCGCGTTCTGAATCGCGCTATGAATCGCGCTCTCGGTGTGTCGATCGTGCTGCTGGCCTGCGCCGGCGCGCTCCGTGCGCAGCCGGCCGTGGCCGTCCGCGCCGCCACCGCACCCACGCTCGATGGTCGTGACGACGACGAGGTCTGGCGGAACGCGCCGGTGGTGGACGGCTTTCTGGAATACCAACCGCGGGTCGGGGGAGCGCCGCGCTTCCGTACGGAGGTCAAGGTGGCCTACGACGATCGTGCGCTCTATGTATTCGCCCGGATGTACGATCCGGCGCCTGACAGCATCGTGGCGCTGCTCAGCCGACGCGACGTGCGGACCAACAGCGATCACTTCAAAGTCGTGCTCGACTCGTATCACGACCGTCGCACGGGATACGAGTTCGCGGTGAATCCCGTGGGGGTGAAGCGCGACTTCCTCGTGTACAACGACACCAACGAGGACGGCACCTGGGATGCGATCTGGGATGTGGTCACCCGCATCGATTCGCTGGGATGGACGGCGGAGTACCGGTTGCCATTCAGTCAGTTCCGCTTTCCGGCACGCGAGACACATACGTTCGGTCTCATGTTCGTGCGCGAGATTGCCCGCACCGGTGAGCGATTGAGCTGGCCGCTGTTCCGGCAGGATGCCCAGGGCTTCATCTCGCAGGCCGGAGAACTGACGGGCCTCGAGCGCATTCCATCGCCTCGACGTCTGGAGGTCACTCCGTACGTCCTCACGAAGAGTACGACCCGTTTCGATGGCATCGGTGGCGCGTCGCATCCGCAGCAGAGTACCGTGGGGGCGGACCTCAAGATGGGCCTCGCATCCAACCTGACGCTGGATGCGGCGGTCAATCCCGACTTCGGTCAGGTGGAGGCGGATCCTTCGCTGCTCAATCTGTCGGCGTTCGAGCCCTACTTCGAGGAACGGCGTCCGTTTTTCCTGGAAGGCGCCGGCATCTTCGCGTTTCGCAACTTCTGCGACGACATCGATTCGGGATGCCGGGGCCTGTTCTATTCACGACGCATCGGTCGTGCCCCACAACTCGTCGGTCGTTATGGCGATGCCGGCAGTCCGCAGCAATCCACCATCCTCGGCGCGGCCAAGATCACCGGACGTACGCGCGGGGGACTGTCGGTGGGCCTGCTGGATGTCGCCACGGAACGTATGGTGGGCTCACAGGATCGTACCATCGAGCCGATGACCAATCATGCGGTGGTGCGCCTGCAGCAGGATCTCGCGAAGGGGCAGAGCGGCATCGGCGCGATGGTGACGGCGGTGAACCGTTCACTCGACGAATGGACGTCGCCGTGGTTGCGGCGGGAGGCTTACACGGGAGGCATCGACGGGCGTCATCGATTCGGTGGACGCAACTACGAAGCGACCTTCTCGCTTTCGGGGAGCGTGGTGCGTGGAAGTGCCGCCAGTGTGTTGCAACTGCAGACCGACGGGGTGCATCGCTATCAACGGCCCGACGACCGTCTGTCCGTCGATTCGACGCGCACGGCGCTCACGGGACTGGCCCAACGGGTTTCACTCAGCAAGTTCGGCGGCGGCATCACGCGCTTCCAGTTCGTGTATCAGCGGTTCACGCCGGGTTACGAGACCAACGACCTGGGGTTCCAGTCCCGCGCCGACGAGCAGATCGCCCGTGGGTGGTATGCGTTCCAGCTGCTCCAACCGACGTCGTACTATCGCCGGGCCTTCATCAACACGAACATCGGCACCAACTGGTCGGCGTCCGGGCTCAACACCTGGAACAGCGTCAACACCAATTGGCACATCGAATTGCCGAATCAGTGGGGCGCACACTGGGGACTCACGGTGCAGAGTCTCGCCCCCGCATACGACGATCGGGTGGCGCGTGGTGGTCCGGCGATCCGGGTGCCACGAGGGTTCAACTACTTCGTGGGGGTGGAAGGTGACGGACGTCGTGTGGTCATTCCGACGCTGTTCGTGGGAGGGAAGCGGGCGGACGAAGGACACACCTCGAGCTTCTGGGTCGAACCATCGCTGCAGTTTCGTGCCTCGTCACGTTTCTCGGCATCGCTGAATGCGAGCTGGCAACACGCCGAAACCGGGTCGCAGTGGGTGCGCAATCGTACGGACAGTGTGAGCGGCGCTCCGCAGTGGCTGTTTGCGCCGCTCGATCAGACCACATTCTCGAGCAGCGTCCGGCTGAATTTCACCGCCACGCCAACCCTGTCGTTGCAGATGTGGGGGCAGCCGTACCTCACGAGCGGTGACTATGACCGGTTGATGGTGCCGGCGGCACCGCGGGCGGCGCGATACGCCGACCGCTGGCGTGTACTGGCGGAAGATGGCGGGGGCTTTCAGTTCCGCGAGTGGCGATCGAATGTGGTTGCCCGATGGGAGTATCGTCCCGGATCCACGCTGTTCCTGGTATGGCAACATGGACGCAGCGGTTATGAAGACCTCTCCGGCCGCTTCGCGTTCGGTCCCGAGATGCACGATCTGTTCGGACTGCCACCAGACAACAGTTTCCTGCTCAAGGTGTCGTACTGGTTCAATCCCTGATGCGAGAGGTCGTGATGGGGCTGAGGCCTGCCCCATCACGACCTGAACGTCACAGCCTGTCTCAGCGCCGCACGCGTTCGATGCGCACGATCCGGATGGGCGGCTCGAGGGTCTGTCCGTTCGCGGGCTGTTTCTGTATGGCGCGCACGATGTCCATGCCCTGTGTCACCTGACCGAAGGCCGCGAAACCCTGACCATCGAGGTTGCGGTGTCCACCAAAATCGAGTGACGGTTGGTCACCGATGCAGATGAAAAAATCCGACGTGGCAGAGTCGGGACCACCGCGAGCCATGCTGAGCGTGCCATCGCGATGCCGAAGTCCCGTCACGGTCGTGCGCTCGAGCGGCACGGCGGGGAATCGTGCTCCCGTGCGGGCGGGATTCGCACCACCCTGAATCACTTCGATGCGCACGGTGTCCCGGGGCTGGTTGTCCATGGTCACGGTGCGATGGAAGCGTCCGTCGACATAGGCACTGGAGTCGACGTAGCGCAGGAAATTGCGCGCACTGACCGGTGCATGCAGGCTGTCGATCTCGGCCAGGATCGTGCCGAGAGAGGTCTCGATCCGCACGGCGACGGTACCCGGTGTCGGGGCTGCGGACTGCGCGTGGCCCATGATGGGCAATGCGGCCACGGCAAGGCCGGCTGCGAGGGCGCGTCGGCGCGCCCGGACGAGGAGCGTGGTGATCATGGAGAAAGAATGGCTATATTTCCACGCTGAGGCCACGACCTCACCCAATTCGGGACAAAGTCCGGGACGGCCCGGCCCTACTTCACTGGAGGGCCATGATGGCCGCCTGGATTTCACTGCTGATTGCGGGAGTGCTGGAAGTCGTGTGGGCGTATTTCATGAAAGAGTCGCAGGGGTTCACGCGGCTCTGGCCCACGGTCATCACCCTGGTCACGATGATCGCCAGTTTTGCACTCCTGTCCTTCGCCATGAAGGCCCTGCCACTGGGCACCGCCTACACCGTATGGACCGGCATCGGCGCGGTGGGGGCGTTCGCGGTGGGCATTCTGGTGCTTGGCGAATCGGCGAGTCCCATGCGTCTCCTGGCCGGGGCGCTCATCATCGCGGGGCTCGTGCTGATGAAATTGTCGTCGTGATGATCAGGGGGTGACGATCACCGGGCGGCGGTCACCGGGCGGCGGTCACCGGACGGCGGTCACCGGACGACGAAGATCGCAAAGGGTGGTGTAACGAATAGCGGCGACGTGGCATTGCATCGGCAGAATCTTTCATCCTGATGACCATATCGTCGACCGTGCATGAGCTTCCCGGTGCCGACGCATTGCTCGTCGACCGGGTTCGCTCGGGCGACGGGGACGCGTTGGGCGCGCTCTATGACCAGTACGCGCCGCGGTTGCTGCGTGTCGCCTGGCGCATGCTGGGCGAACGCGCCGAAGCCGAGGACGTCCTGCACGATTTGTTCGTTGGGCTCCCGGAGGCGCTGCGGCGCTATGACGACAGGGATCGACTGGATGCGTGGTTGATCCGGTGCGTCGTGCGGTTGGCGCTCATGCGATTGCGGCAGACCCGCCGTCGTGGTGAGCACGTGGCGCTCGACGATCGGATGTCCAGTGGCCAGGTGGCCCCCGATGTCGCCGTCGAAGTGCGCGAACTGGAGGTGGCCATCGCCGCACTGCCCATGGGGCTGCGCGCGGTGTTCGTCCTGCATCGGATCGAAGGATTCAGTCACGCGGAGATCGCCCGCACTCTCGGGATCTCCGAGGGCAACTCGCGGGTGCGTCTCGTGAGAGCGCTCGGGCAATTGCAGCAGCGCCTGCATGGTGCACCATCACCGACTTTGGACTGAGGCGGACACCGATGGCCTTCGACCCCGCATTCGAGCGACAGCTCGAGACCTCATTGGAAGCGATGCGCCGTATGGAGCCGGAGCCCGACCCGGGACTCCGTGAACGCATTCTCGTGTCGCGAGCGAGCGGTCTGCGCACCATGCCGACACTGCTGGTCGCCATCGACGCCGGACCGGGCGTGATGTCCGAGGACGAGGATACACCTGTGCGACATGCCGTGTCGCGTGGGTGGCCCCGTTGGGTCGGCGGCGCCGCGGCCACGGGTGTGGCGCTCTTCGCGCTGCTTCGACCACCGCAGCCGGTGGAAGCCGGTGTCATCTCCGGTACACTGCATCTGTCGTCCACGACGCCCCGGCCAGGACAATCGGTCACGGTGCAGTACATCTCGGCCGGACTGCTGGGAAAGCCACCGTCGTTGCAACTCCGGGCGCGTATCCGCGTGCAGGACGCCGAGGAGTACGAGACCGGCATTCCCGTGGTGGCGCTGGCCACCCTGCAGCGCGAAAAAGACGCGACCTATGTGGGGCGGTTCACATTGCCGGACAGTGTGGTGTACGCTGCACTGGCAGTGGAAGACATCGCTGGCCGTGTGGTGGATGATTTTGGCGGTCGGGCCTGGGAAGTGATGCAGGCCGGTGAAGGCGGTGCGCCGACATGGGCGGCACTGAGGCAGCGGGCCGCCGACATGATGGGGCGCAGTTGGGAGGAAGGACTCGCCACGGTGCGCCGGATGGTGCGCCTGTACCCCGACTCGGTGTCCTCGTGGAGTCTGCTGCAGAGCTACGAAGGCTGGATGTCCCTCGATACCGACAGTACCCGCCGAGTGCATCGGGAGAAAGGGAGGGAGTTCGATGCGCGCTATCGGGCGCAACGCGTGCTTCCGGAGGAGTTGCCGGGGGTGATGTTCTGGTACACCGCCCGAGGGGATTCCACTCTCGGCGAGTACTGGCGTACACGACTCCTCGCCGAGGCGCCACGCTCGGAGCTTGGGGCGCAGGAGCGTCTTATCGTGACACTGCGTGCGTTGTGGAAATCGGCCGATACGGCGGCGGCATTGTCCGCGCTCGAAACGCAATGGGCCGACGTCCCGCCGAAGCGTCATGCGCAGGTGGCAGGTGCGGCACTCGAGCTGGTGCCGCGTATCGAATCGGCCGCGCCCACATTCGAACGATGGACGGAACGGTTGCGAATGGCCCAGCCTCGCGTCGGCTCCGAACGCCTCATCAACGAACGCCTCATTGCGGTTCGGGCACTCGAGTATCGCCGTACCCGTCAGGCTGGTCTCGATCGGCTGCGCGAATTGGCGCGCCGTTGGTATGCGGATTCTGCGCTCACCCGTCGACTCTGGGAGGACCGCGCGTCGTATCTGCGTCGCGCGGCGGCGGCTCCGCGCGAGCCTCTGCTCGCCCTGGGCAAGGCACTGGCGGCCGATGGTCAGCTCGTGGCCGCACGCGACACGTTGCGACTTGCCGCAGAGGCGGGATGGAACACCACCGCCTTCCGCGCATATGCGCAGGTGCTGCAGCAGCTCGGCGACGTGTCAGGCGCCAGACGACAGTGGGCCCGGGTGGCGGCCGATCCAGGTACATCACCGGTCGTCGTCGATTCACTCACCCGTCGCCTGAGCGCGGAAGTCGGTGATTCGGCCTGGCGTGTGCTGTTGCACGAGGCGCGTGGCATCCTGGGCACGACGGTCATGAAAGATGCGCAACTGCGCCACATCGAAGACCTCACGCTGACCCGCATCGATGGCGCAACGACCCGCCTGTCGGAGCAGCAGGGTGCGGTGGGAACCGTCGTCGTGTTCTGGTCGAAAGACTGCGGTCCAGCCATTGAAGCGCTGCCGGTGTTGCAGCAGGCAGGTGCACGTTTCAAAGACTTCGGTTTCCGCGTGATCACGGTGGCCGAACAGGCGACACGCGATGTCCAGCTCGATCGGCAGATTGCCGATCATCGGTTCACGCTGCCGGTGTATCTCGACCGGGATGGTCGCGTCAACAAGGCCTTCAACAACTGGGGCACGCCGCAGATCTTTCTTCTCGATCGTCACAGCCGTCTGGTCTTTCGGGCCACCAGTGACGTCGATCGGGCGCTGCTACAGGCCTATGCCATGTCCACCGTCCAGCGGCCTCTGGCGAACTGAGACCACCGGGCCGTTCCGCGAATGGTCACCGCACCGGCAGGGCGCGCCGGGTGCAGCGGGCGATGCGTGGCGTGCGTGTCGCCCATGCCACCAGATCACCGGCCCGCCCGATGGCCCCGTTGGTTACGGACGTGAACGTCGTGCCGACAGGTGTCGGCCTCGCTGCCGCGAGGACGGGCACCGTTGGCGTTGGTCCCGAAATGAATGCGGCATCGATGGCGTCGAAGAATGCCCGATCGGCGGGAACCTGCATCAGCGTGCGCCGCGCTTCCGCCGCCGCTTCCAGCATGGCAGCGTCCGGACCCAGCAGCGCCGTGCGTATCTCGTCGCAGGTGGTGAGAACCAGCGACTGCAATGCCTGCAGACGAAGGACGCGCGGCAGCACCGAGTCGGATACGGCGTCGATGAGTTCGCGCCGCAACTGGAACAGCGGCGTGCCCGACGTCTGATTCATCATGCTTTCGATGAAGGAAAGACGCGGTCGGGTGAGCGCCGTGCGATTGATCGCCGCCGCAGGGGAATCCGGAGCGCGGAGCTGTTGCAGTCCATCACGTGTGAGATCCACGAACATCGCGCCGGCCAGCGCATCCACCGCTCCGGTACCCACATCGATGAGCGCGAAGCCCACGGTCAATGCCTGTCGCAACGCACGCTCGGCACCCGCCGAATCGTGTCGTGCGAGCAGCCACGCCGCCCGATACACCGAAGCGATCGCCAGTTGTCGTGCTTCGCCGAATGCGAGCAATGGGGGCAAGGGCACGCTGCTGCCGTTGCCGGGACGATCGCCACGGAGATTTTCCTTTCGATCGACGGGCAGGAGAAGCCCGGCCGCGGGGGACAGACGGGTGAGGCCTTCGAAATCGTTCCAGAGCGGCGCCTGTGCCATGACACCGAGATACGACATCTCCGCGCTGGTGAATCCCTCACGTGCACGCGCGATGATCATGGACGGATTCGGTCCCCGATACTGCGTCGAACGCAGACCGGGGAACATGGCGGCATCGGGAGCGAGGGCGTTCCATGGTCGGGCGGTGGAAGCGGTCTCGCGGCGCCGCGGGAAGATCGGTTGCACCGCGCCAAGCTGACGCAGCGTCACGATCAACGAGTCACGCAGGGTGCCCGACGGATCGACGGCGGCACCCGGTCCCGGCGCCGTAAAAGCCATGCGTTGATCGCGCAGCGAGTCCAGTGCATGCAGTCGCGCACTGATCCGGTCGAGATCGAATGTCCGTGTCGGACGTGAGGTGGCAATGGTGACGATCGGTGCCAGGCCCACCAGCAATACCGCACCCACCAGGAAGCGGCTGCCCCAGCGAAAGATGGTGCGGTGGGTTCCCCGCAGGGTCGTCGAGTCGATCGCCTCGCGCATGATGGGCAATCTGTTCACTGACGCGGCCGGTCGTCAGGGCAGGGGGGATCCTCCGCGCGTGGTGCTGCGCGATGAACGCCACACGCCCCGGCTGCGTCGAAGCGCGCCTAGGGCGTGATGGGGTGCTGCTCTATGACTGCAGCGAAGCGGGAGACAATCCGATTCGCGTTCGTGGGGAGGGGTGGGAGTGGAAACTCCGCGCCACTCTGCGAAGCCTTGCCGGGCTTCGTGAAACGCTGTGTGGGTGAGCCGAATCAGCGCAGCGTGATACCGACGGCGACCGGCACCCAGCGGATGGCGTTGTGACTGCCCAGGCCTTCCTGGCGGTTGAAGAAATCATCGGTATTGCCGAACACGTTCACGAAGCGCGATTCCACAAAAAGGGCCGCGGCTCCGATTCCGAATTCCACACCTCCGCCGATCTGCGCACCGAAGGCGTTGCGGCGAATCTTGTTGCCGTTGCCGTATTCGATGGCTTCGGTAGGCGTCTCCGGCTCGCCCAGCACCTGGCCGATGGGCGAGTTGCTGCCGAAAGAACGGAACTGATACACGCCGGCCCCGCCCAACCCGTAAATCCCGAAGGCGCCAAGCTGACCCCGCGCCGTCATGTTGAGCGTGGCGGAGTAGATCTGCGGTCGATTGGCGGGAATGGCGAACCCCTGGCCCGAGGCGTCGTGCACGATCACACTCTTGTCGCTGCCGAGCCGGTTGTATCCGAGATCCAGTCGCACACCGAGGAGCTGCTGGGGGCGATGATAGCCGATCGGAACATGAATGTTGAACCCGGGCTGATAACCGCGGTCGTTCAATTCGAGAGATGGCAACGACGTTCCGCCGCCGAGAGAGACATAGAAGCCGCTGTTGTGGAACAGCGGTGTGCGCCGCACCGGCTGCGTGATGGTGGCGCTGTCCGGAGTGTTGCCGGCCGTGCTCGACGAACGCGGGGTGCTGATGGCGCTCTGGGGGATCTGGCTGTCGCTCTGTGCCCACAACGGCAGCGGTGCGCCGATCGACATGGCCACGGCGGCGCAGGTGATCGCGGCGGATACTCGCTGGCGCGTCACCGAGATGAAGGAGGGGATCGAATTGGACATCGTCCCGGACATAGGGCCTCCAAGGGTGTCTGGTCCATCGCACAGTCTACGGTGATCAGTGTAGGTGTTTCCGATGGACCACGCGCGTTCCCACAGGAGCGATCTTTCTGCTCTCCATTGGCGGGGGGTGTTCCTCATCCAAAAGAGAGAGGGAAAGACTCTGCCGAAGGCTACTGGTTGCGGACAGGGGAGTTTCGTACTCTCCCCTCGTGAGACAACCCAACAGGAGGCAACATGCTGACCACCCTCGCCATCGTGCTGCTGGTACTCTGGGCACTCGGAATGGTGTCGTCCTATACGATCGGTGGATTCGTCCACATTCTTCTCATCGTCGCCATCGTCATGATCCTGGTGCGCATCATCCAGGGGCGGAAGCCGATTTCCTGACGGCCGCAGAATGAAAGCATGGAACAACCAGCGGGGCCGCAGAATGTCTCTGCGGCCCCGCTTTCATCGCCCCCGTACCGCGTCGAGCAGACTTCGCAATCTTTCCATGTCGAGCGGTTTCACGACATGAGCATCGAATCCCTCGTCGAGCGCGCGTTCACGATCCCGCTCCGTACCCCAGCCGGTCATGGCCACGAGCATCGCGCGGCGCGGAACGCTCGCGGCGCGAATGACACGGGCCAGTTCGTAGCCCGACATTCCGGGCAGTGAAACGTCGATGAATGCGATGTGAATGGGGTGGTCACGCGGTTGTTCGTGTGCAAGGAGAGGCAGAGACTCCTCGGCTGTCGGCAATGCCCGGGCGGAACAGCCCATCAGCTCGAGTACCATCACCATGCTGTCGCGCACGTCCTGGTTGTCGTCGATGACGACTGCGCGGATATCGGTGTGTTGCATAGAGGTCCGGTACGGGAATCCATGGGGCGAGAGCGCCTCACGGCGACCAGGAGCGGATTCACGGAACGTGCTGGCAATCCGCCTCACTGCTCGGCATTATCTACCATGGTGATCCGGATTGGTGCTCCGGAATATGTGCGCACAATCACCTGATGGCAGCACGGGAACATGATGGAAATCGGTCGGGACACGGCAGGCATGGACCAGTCATTGCATGGAGAATTCCGTGAGCAGCTCCATGAGCTGCGAAATCGGCTGATGCCCATGCGTCTGCGTATCGACGCAGGCTGTCGACTTGCCGCAGATACACCGCTGGCGTCGTTGTTCCTGTCGCTGCAGGACTCCATGAGGGAAGTGCAGCAGCTCGTGGACACGATGCAGAAGGGCGAGGTCGAAGCGGGATCTGCGGATGCTGCCTCCGTGTCTCCCGCCTCATCGCCTCCCGGTGTATCGCCCCTCGTGTCGACCGGAAGGCCGGTTCACGTGCTCCTGGTGGATGACAACGAATTGCTGAGCGAGGCGCTGGGTGAATACATCGGTGCGGATACGCGATTCGCGCGGATGCTCCATGCTTCGAGTGCGGCAAGCGCGCGCCGGATGCTCGAAACGAGCACACCGGATCTCATCCCGGATCTCATCGTGGTCGATGTCAATCTTCCCGATGCCGATGGCCTGGTGTTGTGTCGTGAACTGCGCAGTCGATACCCATCCGTGGGAGTGGCGGTCATGTCAGGCATGGTGGATTCCGGATTGTTGACCGAGGTACATGCCAGTGGCGCCGCCGGCTTCCTTGCCAAAGGAGGCGAGCCGGCGGCGCTGCTGAATGCGATGGTGCAACTGGCGGGGAGTACGTCAGCCCGCTCTTCAACCCATGGGTGAGTCGGCAAACCAGAAGAGGTCGACCTTCCCCTGCGGCGTACGCGAGATCACGAGGGTGTAGGCCTTGCCGGCCTCGAAGGTCATCTTCGGGGTCGTGATCAGTGACTCGTTCCGGTTGTCGGCGCGAATCTCCAGGACGCCGGACCAGGGTTCGATCATCTTGTACGACGCTTCCTCCCCGTAGTCGAGCCCTTCCACCAGTCGTTCCGCGTTACGAGGCTGGACGATCACTTCGCGCAGCCCCGGCGCCGCATTCACGACACGAACGGCCGCCTTGCCCGGCTCCTGCACCAATTGATCGCGCACGATCAGCGTTTCGAAATTCGTGCCTTCCTGATTCTTGAGCACGATCAGACTGTACCGATTGCCGTTGGTGAGCAGCTCGCGGTTGGTGTTGAGCGGTACGAACGTTCCAGCCACCGTGTCGCCGATCTGGAATGCCGCCCAGGTCTTGTCGATGGGCTGATAGGCGCTCACGCCCCGGAACTTCACCGAAGGCAGCACATGCATCTCGTCGGCACGGATCATCATCTCGCGCGACATGGGGACGGCGTTGACGACACGTACGAGTGCGACACCACGTTCATCGGCGCTGTCGGCCGACATGGCGGCAAGTGTCCCGTCTTCGGTCCTGGTCTCGACGGTGCGGTCGTCACCCGCTTCGCGACCACACGCCTGCGTGACGATGATGGCCGCGGCAAACAGGGCGAGGGTACGGGTATGATTCGGCATGGGAGAACGCTCCATTCTGGAGGGCGGGAGGAAACTGGCTGGCTGCGTTCACAACGCGCCGCCTCGTTCGTCTTGCAGTATCCCCCCGCATCATCGCTGCATCCATTGCACATCCGACGCATTTTTTCGTGGCTCCAGTGGGAAGCCCTGTGTCACCCCCGGGAGGGGTCGCGATCTACCTCCTGAGGGATAGATCACGGGTCGGAAATGCCACCATGTCCCTCATGGCATCCCAGACGGGCTCCTCACAGGCCACGAATCAACCCACGCTTGATGCCGATGGTCACGGCCTGTGTCCGGTCACGCGCGCCCAGTTTCTGCAGAATGGCCTTGATGTGGGCTTTCACCGTTCCCTCGCTGATGTACAGCGTGCCGGCGATCTCGATGTTGGACCGGCCCTGGGCAAGACAGCCGAGGACTTCGAGCTGCCGTGCGGTGAGCGCATCGTTGGCCACATGTTCGGCCAGCTTGGCGGCGATCGACGGTGCGATGGCCTTGCGGCCAGCGTGGACGGCTTGCACGGTGTCGACGAGGTGTGCAGGTTCGACATCCTTGAGCACATAGCTCGAAGCGCCGGCGCGGAGTCCACGAAACACTTCTTCGTCGGTATCGTATGTGGTCAGGAGGATGATGCGTGCGGAGGGAAACTCCGCGCGGATGGTGCTGGTGACCTCCGTGCCGTCCATCGGATGCATGCGCAGGTCGCAGATCACCACATCGGGAAGCAGGTCGCGGTACAGGTCGATGGCGGTCGCTCCGTCGCCTGCCTGGCCGACCACCTGCATCCCGTCCACGCTACTCAGGAGCGCGGCCAGCCCTTCGCGCAGAATGGCGTGATCGTCCACCAGCAGGATGCGAATCGTCGTTGCCGACATGAAGCGAGTTCTCCGGAGAGGGGATGCCGTTGGATACCGTGGAAACTGCGCAGTTGCAGCGGGACATCGTCAGGGCCGTGACGCACGATCTGGGAAGTATCGCCGGCGCGCTGGCCCTGCGTGCGGAATTGGGTGATGGACGGGATTCCGCCGCCGCGGAAAAACAGAAGATGGTCCTGAAATCACTTGCCGAGCAGATCCGCGCCGCCATGCGCCTGCTGGAGGTCGTTCGGGGCGGGGATGGTCGTTCAGAGATGGGTGCGAACCGTTCAGCTCCTGCCGGCTGGTGGCTGGAACAGCTGCAACGACTCGTCATGACGATTCTGCCCCGTGGCTCGACCGGTCATGTCTCCGGAGTGGAACATGCATCGGCGCTGAATCTTTCGGAACAGGAGATCGCGGCGCTCACCATGCTCGGCTTGGCCGCGCTTCACCATATGCAGATCCGGGGGGAGAATGGGTCGGTGGTGTTCGGGATCCGTGTCGAGCGGGAACGCTCTCCGGCCAACGGGCCCGAGGGGCTGACACTGTCGATCACGATGGAGGCCGGCTTCCTCGCCGATGGACGATCACCGCGTCTTCGTGCCCGCCGAAGTCGCTGGCAGCGATATGCCGATGCGCAGGTGCGGGAGTTGGGATGGGGTATGCGGTGGTGGCAGCCGTGCGGGACCGACGGGTTCATCTGGCAGTGTGTTCTGACGCCCGCCGCTGGCGACTGATGCGCGCCAGCAGATCGCCCAGTACCGTCGGATCGGCTGGCTTGACGAGATGATGATCGAAACCGGCGGCGCGGGCGCGCTGCCGGTAGTCGTCGTTGCCCCAGCCAGTCAGTGCAATGAGCACGATGCGGTCTCCATTGGGGAGCTGACGAATCCGTTCGGCTGTCTCGAAGCCATTCAGTCCGGGCATGCCGAGATCGATGATCATCACCGCCGGGGGCTGTGTACCGGCACGCTCCAGGGCTTTCAGGCCGTCGTGCACCGTTTCGACCTGATGCCCGCCCGCCCGCAGGATGGTCTCCAGCGTGAGTGAGGCGTCCACATTGTCGTCACAGATGATGATGGAGAGACCCTCGCCCTGCGGACGTATCGCGCCCTGGGTCCGGCGATGCGGAGAACCCGCCGCCGCATGTGCGAGAGGCAGGGTCACGGTGAATGTGCTGCCCTGACCCTCGCCGGCACTCTCGGCCGTGATGGTCCCTCCGTGCATTTCCACCAGACGTTTGACCAGGGTCAGGCCGATCCCCAGTCCACCGGTGGTGCGTTCGAGGGTACGGTCGACCTGCGCGAACAGATCGAACACCTTGTGCAGCAAATGGGGCGGAATTCCCTGTCCTTCATCCCGGATGGTCACGATCGCCGTGGTGTCGGTGGTGGTGATCGTGGCGTGAATATCGCTGTCGCGTGGACTGTACTTCGAGGCGTTGTCGAGAAGGTTGGCGAAGATCTGCGAGAGGCGCGCGGCGTCCCCTTCCACGATCACCGGCTCATCGGGCGCGGAGATGTGCAGACGCTGTGCCCGCGAGGCCAGCAGCGGATTGCTGGCTTCGGAGGCATTGGTCAGCTTGACCTGCAACGTGAGCAGGTCATGGCGCAGCTCGAGTTTGCCACTGGTGATGCGGGAGACATCGAGCAGATCGTCGACCAGGCGCACGAGCTGACCCAGTTGACGCTCCATCATGCCGCGCGTGCGTTCCAGGACTTCGGGCGTGGGGGTGGCGAGCCGGAGGATTTCCACGCCGTTGCGCAGCGGCGCCAATGGATTGCGCAGTTCGTGTGCGAGAGTGGCGAGGAATTCGTCCTTGCGCTGATCGGCCTGCGAGAGGTCGGCGGCCAACATCCGCAGTTCGTTCTCCAGCAGCTTGCGGTCCTCGATATCGATGATCGATCCGATGAATCCACGCCATTCGCCATGTTCTCCGAAACGGGGCGTGGCCGAATTGATCACCCAGCGATACGCGCCGTCGTGCCGACGCAGGCGCATCTCCTGCCGGAACGTGCGGTGGGTATCCAGCGCCTCGACGAACTGCCGGAGCTGCTCCATCCGATCGTCGGGATGGATGCGGGCGAAGGGCGCCTCCAGTGCAGTCGCGTCGTCGGCGGAATCTCCGGTGAATTCATACCAGCGTTGATTGAGATAGGTGAAGCGGCCGTCGCTGGCGGTCATCCAGATCATCACGGGCGCGCTGTCGGCCATACTGCGGAACCGCGCTTCACTTTCACGCAGCGACCGCTCGGCGGCGACCCGCTCCGTCACGTCGAGCACGAGACCGGTGATCAGCCGCTTTCCGTCGCGGGTGAGCTGGACTTCGCCGCGCACCTCGACCCAGCCGATGTCGCCGCGCGCTTCACGGTGGATTCGACAGGACACCTGAAAGGAATCGCCCGGCTGCTCCACGCTCTTGAGTGCCGCGATCACCTCGGGGAGGTCGTCGGCATGCACGATGGCCAGGGCATCGTCGAGCGTACGCAGCGTGTGTCCGGGGGACAGCGCCAGCACGTCCGCCACGTTCTCGGACAGTGTGAGGAGGCCTCCGTCGAACGCGATGTCGAATGAAACCAGTCGCGCCGAACGGAGGGCGAGTTGCAGGCGTTGCTGACCGGCCCGGATGCGCTGCTGGGCGGCCTGTTGTTCGGAAACATCGCGAAAGACGAGCACGCCCCCCAGTCGTTGACCGGACGCCGTGACGATGGCGGCCGCCGTCTGATCGATCGGTCGCGCCGTGCCGTCGTGTGAGCGCAGAGTGAGCGAGTGCAACTCGGAACGGGAACGCCGGCCCGCGAGCACCGCCCGGACCGGATGTTCCTCGTGACTGACCGACGGGTCGAACGGAATGCGGTACACCTCCTCGAGCGGCTTGCCCACGGCGACCATCGACGGCAGACCGGTGAGTTGTTCGGCGATCGCATTCATGGCGGAGATGCGGCCGCCGGGGTCGGTGGTGATGACGGCATCCCCGATGCTGCGCAGCGTGGTATCGAGACGCTCCCGCTCCTCCGCCAGCAGAGAGGCCGCCTGCGCACGGGCCGCGAGTTCACGGCGTAACACGATGACGAAGCCCATGAACGCCACCAGTGCCGCCAGGCCGGCAAACACGCCGCTGCGCGCCGCCTGCTGATACGTGCGACCGGCCTGTCCCGCGCGCGTCGCGAGCAGGTGCTGCTCCGACTCGGTCATCTCATCCACGAGACGACGGAGGGAGTCGCCGATCCGGTTGGTTCGTGCATCGATCATCACCTGCCGTGCCGAGTCCCGGCCATGCACCCGTGCAATCGTCTGCAGTTGTTCCAGCGCTTCCATGCGCAGCAATGCGACCTCGTCGATCCGCGCCAGACGCTCCGCCTGCTGCGTATTGTCGACCAGGAGCGTGTCGAGGGCCGATACCCGCTGGCCGATCGCTTTGCGCACCTCGGCGATGGGCACGGTATCCTGTGCATCCCCGGTGATCATGAAACCCCGAACCCCCGTTTCCGCATCTTTCACGAGGATGAGCAGACTGGCCAGTTCGTTGACGACCTCATGGCTGTGGGCGAGCCATGCGGCGTTCTCCTCGATTTGCCGGGTGTTGCGATAGGTCAGCGGCACATTGACCGCCAGCACGGCGGCCGCGACGATCGCGCCCCAGGTCAGAGAGCGCGTGGTGAGCCGGTCGAACGGGTTGCTGAAAGATTTCTGAGCGCCGCGGGGCGGAACGGCCATGATCGCAGAACGGGAAGGAAGTCAGGACGCGTGCGCGAGCCGAGCCTGCCAGAGAAGGATCAACTGATCGAGCGTCTGATCCGGATCGGGATCGAGCAGCGGATCGGAAAATACGGACGGAGCATCGTCGTCCGCGTCCGCCGATTCCAGCACGACCACCAGCTGGATATCCGTACCCCAACCGTCGGCCCGCTCGGCGAACCAGAAATCCCAGCTATGGCGCGCACATTCCGATGTGGCGGTGGTCCAGGTCAGCAAGCGGCCGGGCACGTCGGCCGTGCAGACGGTTTCCCACATGCAGGTCTGGTCATTCCAGGTGGCCCGCCATCGTGTGCGCGCACCGTGCGTCATGGCGTGAACGCCATGGGGGAAATCGGCGGCCAGAGTGACATGGTCGCGCCAGTGTGCGTAGGCCTGGTGCGCGGAGCAGCGCACCACAAACGAGCGGGCGTATCGGCGAACTGAAGGCACGGGCGCGAACACGAACGAGGAGAACTGCCAATGTCACGGTCATCACCTTCCTGACTGTCGGCATCATGACCGCACGGGCTGATCCACGAGGAACGTGGCGTAAGGTCATCAGTGATCCGGGCCACCGGCATTATCCAAAAGGGGTAGATCGCAGACTGGGTTCGGAACGTTTTCGGCGGCCGGCATCGGCCAAAAGAGAGAGGCGGGCTTCGGCGGAAGGGAGGGGAGAAAGATGCGTCGGGCGGGCAACTGTGTCGAACCGTGGCGGGAACGATCCTTCGAGAGCCTCGGCTATATGAGCTGCGGCCCTGAAGTCGCGCTGCGACTTTCATTCTCGACACCTCGGAGTTCTTCATGAATACCGATCGCGTAAAGGGCGCCTGGACCCAGGTCAAAGGCAAGCTGAAGGAACAGTGGGGCAAACTCACGGACGACGAGCTCGACCAGCTCGAAGGCAAGTGGGAGCAGCTCTCGGGGCTGATCCAGCAGCGGTACGGTGAGTCCAAGGACAAGGTGGAACAGGAACTCGCCCGGTATCGTGAACAACTGGCCCGGGACGAGCGGGCGGATGCCGTGCCACCGTCCAACACCGGCATGCGATGACATGGTCGCCCCGTCGACGATTGCGACGGGGTGAGACCGTATGGGCCGGTGATTCCGGCACAACGGTGCCGAGTCGGCCGCTGCCATCCACCGTGGTGGCCGATGTGGTCGTGGTGGGCGCGGGGATCAGTGGTGCACTGGTCGCCCGCGCTCTTCGGCTGTCCGGGCGTGACGTCGTCATCGTCGATCGACGACGGCCCGTCGCGGGCAGTACGCTCGCCTCCACGGCATTGCTGCAATACGAACTCGACGTGCCGCTGTATCGGCTCGCACGACAGATCGGCTGGTCACGGGCGAAGCGGGCGTGGCAACGATCGGCGCGGGCGGTGGCGGATCTGGGCGATATCGTCAGGGCCGACCATCTGCGCTGTCAGTTCACGTCGTGCGAGAGCCTCTATCTCGCGGGTTCGCGTTATGGCCGACGGGCATTGCAGTACGAGGTGGAGAGCCGGCAGCGTGCGGGGCTTTCCGCGCACTACCTGGATGGACGTACCTTGCGGGAGCACTACGGCATCGAACGCACGGGAGCCATTCTCAGCGCCGGGGCGGCCGTGGCGCACCCGGTCAGGCTCACTGCCGGATTGCTTCGCCGATCCATCCGGGCCGGCGCTCGGCTCTTCCATGATGCCGACATCGTCGATGTGCAGCGCGCGCGCGACGGCGTGATGCTGGTGGCCTCGGAAGGTCGTGTACTGGTCGCCAATCACGTGGTCTTCTGCAGTGGGTATGAAGTGCCGACCATCGTACCCCGAAGCACGCATCACATTCTCAGCACGTGGGCCATCGCGGCACGCCCCACAAGGCCCGTGCCGGCGTGGTTGCGTCACACGATCGTGTGGGAAGCGGCGACACCCTATCTGTATCTGCGGGCACTGCCGGATGGACGGTTGCTGGCGGGCGGTCGGGACGAACGATCGGGATCGGCCCATACCGATCGGCGGCGTCTGCCACGCAAGGCGCGGCTGCTCGCCCGGGATGTTGGCGCCATACTGCCGGACAGGTCCGTGCAGGTCACACACGCCTGGGGTGGAGCGTTCGGGGAGTCGACGTCGGGGTTGCCCTTGATCGATCGGCTGCCGGGACATTCCCGCGCCTGGGTGGTGGCCGGGTTCGGCGGTAACGGCATCACCTTCAGTGTCGTGGCGGCGCAGGTGGTGAGTGCGGCAATCAATGGGACGCCCGATCCGGATGCGGCACTGTTCCGCATCGGTACCCACCTCCGGTCTCCGCTCACCTGAGCGCGCGTTCCACCCGGGTCAGATATTCCCGCGCGTCGAATGGCTTCGAGATGAACGCATCGGGAAATTCCGCGACGAGCTCGGCGAGTTCGACAGCAGCCACGTCGCCCGTGACGAAGAGAAAATGTGGTACCATCGATGGCATTTCCCGGCGGATCCATTCGAAGAGCACGATGCCGCTCTCACCCGGCATTTTCACGTCGCAGAGAACGGCGTGGAATTCCTGGTCCGTGATCGCCGCGCGGGCGGATTCGACATTGTCACACAGGACGACGTCGAGATCGAGGCGCTGCAACAGCAGGGCCTGGGCCCGCTGAATGGATGGCTCATCATCCACCACGAGGATCCGTTGACGGGTGGTGGTGGGTATCGGAATCTGACGGGCAGGCAGAACCATCACCTCGTCTTCCGGTGAACCCGTGGGTGCCGGTCCTTCGGATCGCACGAAACGGAGCGTGAAGCGGGCACCACCTTCGGGGCGATTCTCCGCCGTGATCGTTCCACCGAACGCGGTCATGAACCGTTCGGCCAATGCCAGTCCGAGGCCCGTTCCCTCGCCGACGCCCTTGGTGGTGTAGAACGCTTCGAAGACACGCGAAGGATCGCGAAGGCCCGGGCCATCGTCTTCGATGACGACATCGACATGGTCGGCATCGACATGCGTCGCGATGTGCACCAGTCCGCGACGACGCGGTGCCAGCGCATCGAGCGCATTGTTGATCACGTTGAGCAGAACCCCCTGCAATTGCTGCCGTTCCGCCATCACCAGCACCTCGGGTACCGGATCGACCCGCAGGGTGATACCCAGGTTGGCAAACGCGAACTTCCGCAGATCGCGGATGACTTCGATGCTGTCACGCAGAGAGACCGCCGTGATCTCACTGTCCGCGCGTCGGGCGAATTGCAGCAGACTCCGGACCAGCAGGCGGGCGCGCTGTGCCTCCCGGCGCATGGGCTCCACGAATTCGACGGAGAGTTCCGTCATGGCCGGCGGATCGTTTTCCGTGAGACGCGCCGCGAGCAACTCGCTGGTGGCCAGCACCGTGGCCAGCGGATTGTTGAGTTCGTGCGCCAGTCCCGCGGTCATACGGCCGATGGCGCCGAGCTTCTCGGCTTGCACAAGCTCATCCTGGGTTTCGCGCACCCGGGCCAATGCCACCGAGAGCGCGGCATTGCGCGCTTCGAGATCGGCCCGTGCGGTCGCGAGACTGGCCGACATGTCGTTGAACGCGGCGAACGTGGATGAAAATTCACGATCGGCGGGGGGAGGCATGCGCACATCGAGATTGCCGGCGCCCACCCGGGCCACGGCCTCGGTGAATTGATGCAGGGGCTCCGTCACGCGACTGCGCACGAAGCGCATGGCGAGGAACAGTTGCAGCAGGAACATCGTCGCGATGAAGGCGATGCTGCCGATCATGAGACGCCGCAGCGTACTGCCCTGCGTGTCCGCCAGCACCGTCAGTGCCTGCTCCCGCAGGTCGACGAATCCCTGGAGCGCGTCGAGCAACTGAAAGGCATGCAACACCATCTCGTTGTTGCCGGCGGCAACGGCGGCGGTCTGCTGATCGCCGGTGGCCATCACACGACGGGCGGCCACTTCCATCTGCTGATGCTCTTCCTTCACGGACTCGATCTGGAGCCGCTCCGCCGCGGAGAGCGTGCGGAAGAGATATCGACGCAGGTCGTCGTAGACACCGCGGCCCAGCGAATCGAAGATCGCGAGGCGGGCCCGCGAACCGCGACTGGTCGGATCGCCGGCGATGGCCAGTTGCCGCATCACCCCGCGAATCACCGCATCACCGATACGCTGTTCTTCGATGATGTGCGCCGTGGTGCGGCGCAGTCGTGCCTGTTCACGGGCGCCGGTGGCCGCCATCGCCGCGAGCGCGATCACGGTGCCGATGGCCATGACCACGCCGGTGAGAAAGAGGCGCTCGCGCAGCGAGCGCGGAGCACGTGGTTTCGGTGCACGATCACCCCGTTCCATCGCGTCGGTGACCGCGCGATCTGCGATGCCGGTGTTCACGGGGGGACGACGGCGAGGGATTCCGGGGCGGGGATGCGCAACAGGATCGGATCCCGGCGCATGTCGCCCTGAATCGAGAACGTGATCGGTCCGGTCACGCCCTGAAAGGCGGGCCTTCCGCGACCGAGATCATCGAGGAAACGCCGCACCTCGTCTCCGGTACGTGCGCCGCTGCGCACGGCCTCGATCAGTACCCGCATGGCATCGTAGGCGAGCGCCTCGCCGGCACCGGGTATCCCGCCGAATCTGGCGCGGTACCGTTCGCGGAAGTCGCGGCCTTCCGGGGTCGCGTCGAGGTCGACAAAATCGACGTAACGCACGTCGGTGAGCGCGCCGTCGACGTTCCCTCCGAATGTCCACGAGGTGGTGGCATCGCTCGCCAACACCGGAATGGGGCCGAGCGCCGACCTGATGGCCGGCAGTACCGCGCGCAGCGTGGTGGGGCGTCCGAGCCACACGATGGCATTGGGGCGGGCCTGGATGACCGAGGCGATATCGCCGAGTACGGTGCGGGCTCTCCCGGGACTGTCGAGATGCGGCAATTCGGCGACGATCGGGAGCTGGAGCGAATCGAGCGCCGCCGATACCACGGAGCGGAGACTGCGACCGTAGTCGTCGTTGACATACAACACGGCGACGCGCGCGCCCGTTGGCCGTTCCTGTGCCACGGCTTGCGCGAGCACGCGTCCCTGTCGCTGGTCGGGCGGCACCATGCGGAAAGAGAAGGGGCCGGCCGACGAATAGAGTTGTGCGGTGGACGTCGGCGCCAGTTCCACCACCTTCGCATCGTTGTAGAGCTGGGCCGCCGCCAGACTCGCGCTGCTGTTGGTGTGACCGATGACCGCGACGATGTTGGGATGACCGAGCAGCGTACTCGCCAGTTCGATGGCCGATGCGGCGATCGAGCTCGACTCCGCCAGCAGGAGCGTGTCCACCAGGACCGCCCCGTTCCCTTGCGTCGCGTCTTCCAATGCGAGCCTGACGGCCGAATTGAACGTGCTCCCCAGCGCGGATCCGATCAGCGGCACCGGTCGTTCGCGGCATGCCAGCGGAAGGCACAGGAGTCCGAGTGCCACGGCGAGAAGCCGTCCGAGAGCCACGCGGATTCGTCGGAGCATGCAGGCAGGGTGGGAGGTCACCAAAAGATACCTCCTGAGTATCGGCTCCGCCGTGGGGATCCGTCATGGTGCGATCGCCGATGGATCGCGGCGCTTCCCGGGGCGTTGCGGGATCATGACCGGGCGGATGTTTGCGAATAACTTCAGGGTATGCCGACCCTTCATGATTTTTCCCTGACCGGGATCGATGGCCAACCCTGGCCGCTGGCACAATTCGATGGCCAGGTGGTGCTGCTGGTCAATGTGGCCAGCCAGTGCGGTTTCACACCGCAGTATGCCGGTCTCGAGCAGCTGTGGCGGCGCTACCGGGACCGCGGGCTGGTGATCATCGGATGCCCCTGCGATCAGTTCGGCGGGCAGGAGCCCGGCGACGAAACGGAGATCGCGGCGTTCTGCTCACGGACCTACGACGTGACTTTCCCGCTGTCGGCCAAGCTCGAAGTGAATGGCGACGGAGGCGATCCGCTGTGGCAATGGGCGAAACGGGAGGAGCCGGGCATTCTGGGAACGACGGCAATAAAGTGGAACTTCACCAAGTTCCTCATCGGACGTGATGGCAACGTGATCGAACGATTCGCGCCGACCGTGACGCCCGACGAACTGGTGGGGCCGATAGAACGGGCATTGTCGAACCCACCAGTCGTCGGATAACGTGGCGTGCGGGGCGCGTTCCGCGCGGCCCGTTCAGCGCGGCGCCGTCACCGTGATCTCAAAGGTCCGGATGTCCTCGGACGAGATATGGACCGGCGCCGCGGTCATGCCGGGCACATCGAAGTGATACACCAGGCGGACGAGTTGCTTGACGGCCCTTCCCCCGACATGGGCGGGCTTGAAGCGCGCAGATGCGGCCGCTCGTGCGATACTTTCGCCAATGGCGGGATGGCTGGCGCCGACGATCTTCAGGGTTTCGCGAATCACCAATCCGGACGAATCCACGACGAATTGGGCCTGGCCGGAGCCGTTCGTGCGTGTTGCGAGCAGCGCATCCGGATAGCGTGGCGTGGCGGTGCCGGCAATGAGTGTCGCCTGGCTGTCGATCCGGAATTCGACCATGGGTCTGGCTGGCGGTTGCGCCGCGGACGCGGCCGGCGACAGGACCTGCGCCTCCCGCACACTTGCCAGCGCCCGGGCCAGCCTCGGTGA
The DNA here is from genome assembly GCF_037190085.1 of Gemmatimonas aurantiaca. Taxonomy (NCBI): domain Bacteria; kingdom Pseudomonadati; phylum Gemmatimonadota; class Gemmatimonadia; order Gemmatimonadales; family Gemmatimonadaceae; genus Gemmatimonas; species Gemmatimonas aurantiaca. The sequence continues at coordinate 51,969 of NZ_JBBCJO010000014.1, read as the reverse complement.
TGCCCCGAACGCGAGAGCGGCGATCGCCGTTGTGCCGAGAACGATGTACCGAACGTTGCGGGCGCGACCTGAAAGAACAGGCAGATGCATGGCCGTGATTCTCCTGCGGAGCGTGGTGGGCGAACCGGCCATGTGTGAACCGAGTGTCGCAGCGGCCGGTGACGTGGTGAACAGGGGGTGGTTGTGTTGGCGGTGAGCGACGAACATCAGCAGTTGCGCGTATTGAACGGGCGTGACTCCCCCGCGGAGAACGCGTCGATCGCAGTCCACTTCGGTGGAAAGTCGCGTGCGGCGCGCCAGCACCCACACCAGCGGATTCCATGGCATGATGGTCGTGAAAACCCGCGCCGCGGTGAGCACCATCTGATCACGGGCACGCACATGCTCGGACTCGTGGGAGAGGATCAGGGCGCGGAGCTCACGATCGAGTTCGAAGAACCATGACGGCAGCACCATGCGCGGACGCCACACGCCGATCACCGCGGGGCCGATATCGTTCGTCACCAGGGCCGATTGCCCGTCGACGCGTTGTGGTTGTGCGTCCCGCATGTGTTGCCGCAGCGCCCGGGCGAGCAGGACCCAGCGGATGGTCAGCCACAGCGTGCCCACCGTCCACGCGATCAGCAGCGGTGTATCCAGGCGGCCGAGTCGCGAACGCCAGCTGATGAACGATGGCACGTCCGCCGGCAGCGCGCCGGTTCCTGCGGTCACCGCACGCATGGCCTGCGTGACACTGACCGTGGTTTCCGGTGTCAGGAGCCATGGGGCGAGCAGAGGCCATAGGACGGTCGTGCAGGCCGCCATCACCCAGATGCCACGTGTTTGCCGTGCATCGAGCTGCAACGCGGCGTCCAATGCTGCCGCGGCGATGAACACCAGGGCGCCCCAGGCGATACTACTCAGCATCCAGAGGGCAATCATGACGACCGCCGCCGCTTGCCCGCGGCCGGGCGCGCGGGGCCGGATGACGTATCCGCGGCGGATTCCGTCGCGCCCTCCGTGATGCGCCGTGCGATGGCCTGCAATTCGGCCGCATCGACATGCTGATCGTCGACCAGCCGGGCGAGCAGGCTCTCCGCGGAACCGCCGAAGAAACTGCCGAGTACGCGCTGCAACGCGGACCGTTGCGCGGCGCGTTGTTCGATGCGCGGGTAGTAACGGTGTGCGCGGCCTTCCGGTTCGTGACGCAGCAACCCTTTGGCTTCGAGATTCCGCAGAATGGTCAGCACCGTGGTGTACGCGAGGTCGGCTTCGAGTCGGTCGCGAATCTCGGCGGCGGTGCCGCTGCCGTGTTTCCACAGCAGGGTCATGACATTGAGCTCGCGGCTGCCAAGCGAGAGATCGTCCATGGGGGTGCGGCGAAGGAGGAGGAGAGGCGGGGTTCTACTAACTGCATAGTAGAATAGGGACGCTCGTTCCGGATGTCAACTATATGCGTAGTAGTTGAGCGGGCGCGGACACCGGGGATCATCGAGGGTATCTTTCACGGATGTCGACCGACTGCACTCGGCGCGGGTTTCTCGCGCGCCTGGGATCGCTCACGGGCGCCGCGGCGTTGGGAACCGGCCTCGGGTCGCTTGTGCCTTCAATGGTGGCCGCCGAAGCGACGGCCGACAGGTTCGCGGCGGCCGCGCGTGTACTGCCGACGCGCCGATTCGAGTTCACGTTCGCGCGCCTGCGCTACGATTCCGGCGACTGGGACTACAACCCCAAGGTCTGTGCCAATCTGCTCGACGCCGTGGTGCAGTATACGGACATCCCGGTCGATCAGCAGGAGGTCGTCATCACCGCCGACTCGGCGGAACTCACGGCGTTTCCCTTTCTGTTCATGACCGGACACAAGCTCGTGCGCTTCAGTGACGCCGAGCGAAAGGGGTTGGTGCGTTACGTGGAGAACGGCGGGCTGCTGTTCAGCGACGATTGCAACCACGACGTGAACGGTCTCTACGCGAAGACGTTCGAAGCCGAGATGGTGAAGGCGTTCGGCCCCAATCCGATGCCGAAGATCGGACGCACGCATCCGCTGTATTCGAGCTTCTTCCAGTTTCCCGAGGGGCCGCCGCGCACGTCGCACGAGCTGAACGGCTGGGGCGACAATGTCGTGCACGATTACCTGCGCGGTGTGGAGCGCCGGGGGCGACTGGGCGTGCTCTACTCCAACAAGGACTACGGCTGCGAATGGGACTACGACTGGAAGAACAAACGTTTCCGACGGCGTGACAACACGCGGTTCGGGGTGAACATCGTGGTCTATGCGATGACGTGAGACAAGGATGGCGGAGCGGCGCTTTGGCGCCGCTCCGCTTCTGTACCAAGAGGATGCAGGAAGGAGCTGGTCAGGGGGGAGAACAATAGACGGAGGGGGCGCGAAGACATTCGCGCCCCCTCCGTTTGATACCACCAGACTGTTTCAGGTTCTCAATCGAAGGCGGCGCCGACGTTGATCTTGCGGATCAGCATCCAGGGTGAGCCATGCGAGATGCTGTTCGTCTGCGTGGGTTGTCCCTTGGCGTCGCCACCGGTGCCGTGCATCTGCCATTCCTTCGGACCGGTGATGCCGTCGAGATTGGCCCAGAAGTCGGTGGTGATGGCGTTGTACGTCACGTCGGTGACCTGCCGGGTGATCTTGCCGTTCTTGATCTCCCAGAAGATGTGGCCGCCGAACTGTCCGTTGTATCGCTGCTGGTCGATGGAGTAACTGCCCCGTCCGTCGATCATCACCCCATCCTTCACATCGGCGATGAGCTGATCGCGTGTGGGGGCATTGGCCGGACCGGGTTCCACGTGCACGTTGGGCATGCGGAGGAACGGATAGTCGCGCCAGGTGCTGCCGAACGTGCACCCCCGGCTTTCCTTCTCACCCACGAAGTGCGCCGTCTCGCGGTTGGTCTGCAGACCCACGAGCATACCATCGCGAATGAGGGGCCACTTCTGCGTCTTCACGCCATCGTCGTCGAAGCCCACCGTGCCAAGACCGGTGCTGGTCTTGTCACAGGTGACGTTGAACAGCTTCGAGCCGTACTTGAGTTTGCCCACGTCGGAGAGCTTCACGAAGCTCGTGCCGGCATAGTTGGCTTCGTAGCCCACGATGCGATCCACTTCCGTGGCGTGCGCGACGATCTCGTGAATGGTGAGCATCGCGTGCGATGGCGAGAGGATGAGATCCTTGAGGCCACTCGAGCCGAGTGGCTTCGCGGTGCACATCTCCACGGCATCGGTGGCGACCTTCTCGGCCTGATCGAGGAAGTCGCAGTTCTCGGCGAACTCCCAGCCACCCGTGCCGGCCACCCCCGAATAATTGCGTGTGCGCGTGACATCGCCGACCCGCGCCGTCACGGAGAATGTGGGCGTGGTGGTGAACAGTTCCTGTTCGATGTACGAGCCTTCACTGCTCGCGAAATAGCGCCATTCGTATCCGTGGTTGCAGGCCACGTTCACGGCGGTGACGCCCTTCACGGCGGCGGCCTTGTCGGCAATGGCCTGCGCCCACGCCTGCTTGTCGGTCTGCGACACCGACGTGGGGTGTTTGAGCATCGGCGTGATGTAGTGCTCCTGGTACGGCTTCACCGGCGCGAGTTTCATGTCGGCCTTCTTCGCGATCGCACTGGCCTTCGCGACTTCCACGGCCACGCGGGTGACCCGACGCAGTTCGTCTTCGGTGAGAATGGGGCTCGAAGCGAACCCCCACACTCCACTGTGGATCACGCGCACGCCGAATCCACCGGGCTGACGGTCTGCGTCGGAGGGAATGCCCTGAACCCGGCGACCACCGGCTCCGCCGCGGCCACCACCACCGCCGCCACGCCCTCCGCCGAATCCACCGCCACCGGGACCAGCCGGGCCACCGCCGGGCCGGAGGTTCACGGTGGCGCCGGGCAGCGTCGACGTCATGGTGAAGCGCACGTCGGTGTAGCTGCAGCCGGCAAGTTTGCCTTCGGCCAGCACGATGTCGGCCAGCCCTTTGAAACGCGTCTCGAGCGGACGGCCCTGAGGCGAGTCCGCGAGCACCTGGCCGAACAGATCACGCGAGTAGAGCGTGAGTGCGGCGCCGGCTCCGAACTTCTTCAGAAAATCACGACGGGAAGAGCTCATGGTAGGATCCTGTCGAAGTGAGTCGGTCAGACCGCGGGAGAAACGGACGTCATGTAGAACTCTTCGATGCGCACCGGCGGTACGAGCGCCGCATTGCCGCTGTCGAAGGATTCACCGAGCAGCATCGGCACGGGCTTGCCCACGAGCGTGAGATTGTTGTAGCCGACCAGCGGGGACATGTTCCAGCGGAAATTCTGTACCGGGCCGACGATCTCTCCATTCTCGATGAGGAAGAGCCCATCGCGCGTCATGCCGGTGTTGAGCAGCGGCTGTTCCTGCGATGGCACACCGCGGATGTACCAGAACGACGTGACCAGCAGACCACGGCGCGTCTGCTTGATCATGTCTTCCACCGAGAGTCCACTGCCTTCCTGCACGAGACTCTGATTGGTGGATGCCGCCGCACTGGCGCCGAGCGTACGCAGCACCCCGTTCTCCACCCACGTGACAGGGGCGGCCGGTTTGTTGTCGGGGCCGATGGTGGACTGACGCAGCACCTGATTGCCGATGTCGCTCTTCAACGTGAAGAGATCGCTGAAGAGTTTGTCGCCGGGCTTTTTCCCGCGCATGAATGCATCGGGCCCACCGATGCCCCCGAACATGCCGCCGCCACCACCTCCTCCGCCGCCGCCTCCACCACCTCCGCCTGGGGGAGCGCCGGCCGCGCCGTCAGGAGCACCACCACCCGGGGGCCCACCCCCCGGAGGGCCGCCACCCGGAGGCCCCCCACCCGGTGGGCCTCCGAAGCCGCCGCCACCGAACCCACCACCACCAAATCCGCGGCTGCCGAAGATTCCCGTCACCAGCGAGAGGAAGCGGGCGTTGGCGCGGGGTTCGAGAATCACGGTGTATCGGCCCGGCTCGAGCGCTTTGGCGTTCCGGCTGCGCAGCGCTTTCTCGGCCGCGCGCTCGGTGAGCGCCTTCACGTCGATCATGCTGAAGTCTTTCACGCCGCTGATGGCCGCGAAGCCGGAACCACTGCCGTCCGCCATGCGGCAGGTCAGGACGAAGCCCAGATCGGCAGAGCGATAGTAGGCGAAGAGTCCCTTCGAATTGGCCGTCGCATTGGCCATATCGTTCTTGGGCATGTAGCCCGCGCCCACCACGCCTTTGGACGTGGCGATGTCGATGCTCTCCTTCACCATCCGTCCGCGCTCGGCCGGACCGACACGCACCATGTTCGGCAGGGCGGAGTCGACGGGGATGTATTCCTGCGGGCCCAGCAGTTCGGGCAGGTTCTGGGAGTCCTGTGCGGCCTGGGCTTCCGCGATGGCTTCCGCGACCATCGCCCTGAGACCGGCGTCGGAGGTGTCCCGCGTGCTCGCGGTGCCCACTTTCTGCCCGACCCGCACGGAGACATTCACGTTGAGGTCGAACTGCACGAGGTTCGTGGTGATGGACGAGTTCGCCCATCGCGTGCCGGACCGCTCGCCGCCGGTGAATTGCACCTCGACGGTATCGGCCTTTGCCATGTCGATCACCTTGTCGGTGATCGCCTTCACTTGTTCGCGTGTGTACATGCGCGGGGGGACGCGGTGAGAAAGGGGAGGGCAGGGACGGGACGAGTCGCTTCGGGAAAATCTCAGGGAGATCCGCGACGTCTACGTAGCCACCATTCCGTCCCAAATGCGAGGGTCAGAGGCACGATCCACCACCCCGATCGCATCGGATGCCACGGGGACGAGTCGCGACGCTCACCCACCGTGGCCATGACCAGATGGGCGAGCGAATCGAGGGCTTCCAGGGGCACCACCTGGCCACCTGAGTGGGTGGCCCAGGCCAGGAGCTGCTCGTGGGGAGTATCGCCCCCGGAACGGGCGCCCGGCGCATGCACGGGGATGGGGATGGGGATGAAGACGGTGTCCCGACCATGACTCGCACGCAGCAGAGCCGGCGGCGCGGCTGGCGTTTCAGCGGAAGTGGACCAGACGGCACGCCAGGTGCCCGGTAGCACGGTTGGCAGCAGCCGGACTGTCGCCGTGTCCCCAGAGCCGAGGCGGGTCAGGATGGGCGGCGTCGCATCGACGTGGTCCACCTGGTCGTCCACCTGCACGATGGCTCCGCGTCCATCGCGATCGGGCGTGACGCGGAGGCGGGGCACACGCTGCCTGGCGGCGTGTGCCACGAGATCGCGCCAGGTCGCTTCGAACGTGGAGCGCTGGGCATCACGGAACCGCCAGGTGTCGAATGCGGAACTGACCAGCAGTTCTCCGCGTCCGCGTGCACGGCGCCATATCACGGGTACCGTGTCCGTTGCCGACCGCGCTGATCCGGACGCACCGGCGGCGATGGTCGAGGCAACGATCTCGATATCATCGGGCCATGTGTGGGGCGCGCCGACCGAGGTCGCCAACAGTTGAATCGAGTCGGCCGTGCCGTTGGCAAAACTGCCAGCGGGTGTTTCGCGTGAGATCCGGCGCGGCGTATCGGCTCGTGTGGGAGGCAGCAGGTGCCAGCCCCGCGCGCCCAGTAGCGCATCGAGAGCGGGCGCCCTGGTATTGAGCCCCCCGCCCGAAACCAGGTGATCGGGCAGAAGCACCACGGAGACGCCATGTGTATCGAGCAGGCGCTCCAGCGCAGCCGCATCGGTGGCCGTCAGGGCATCGGGCGCCCCCACGATGAGTACATCCGGCAGCGGCGATAGGCGCTCCACCGTGTTGATGGACGGCGCGGCACGGGCGGTGGCGCGCCCGACATTGGTGGACGTGACGATGTGGCTGCGCACGTCGAATCGGATGTCCTGCTCGAGTGCGCGGCGCACGAACGTGGACAGCCATGAAGGACGCGGATCGAACACCAATACGTTCCAGCGCTGCTCACGGGCGAGCACCGGGTGTGTCCATTGCACCGTGTCCGGCCCATCGATGAGATGGACATCGACGATGTGCGCACCGGCGCGTGACGGCGCGTAGGCCAGCGACTGACGCGTGCGCGCACCCGCGGCGAGCGACAGGGTTCGGCGGTCGAGCAGCATGCCGTCCTCACGCAACTCGAGCAGGGCCTGCGTGGTGTCCGCCACCGGGCCCGAAGCCGACACCAGCGGTTCGCGGGCAATACGTGCGGATACCGGTGTGCGAGCGTCGAGAGGGATGATGTCGGGGATGTCGAGCGTTTCAAAATGCAGGCGGTGTGTCGTGCCGGTGCTCACCACGAATGATGGGATGGATTCCCCGATCACCGCCGCGGGCAGTCGTGATCCGACCACCACCTGCGCGGTGGCGCCCGGTACATGGCCGATCACTGGAGTCGTCCGATCGGCGAGGCGCTGCTGCACGGCGCCGAGTGCCGCGGCGTTGCCCAGGCTGTCGGCAGTGACGATTGATATCACCGGCTTCACGCGACGCGCGATCGTGATCGCGGGATCGACGATGCCGGCGATGATGATGGCGAGCGCGATCGATCGGGCGATCCACTCCGCGCGCGGTATCGCGACACGCACCGCTTTTGTCGGGGATTCACCGTTCATCGGGGGGTCACCTTGCCGCCCCGTCCCCTGGCCTCCGATTGCAACTGCCGTCGGAGGGCAGGGATGTCGGAAGCCCGTTCACCGACACCGGCATCGCTGCCGGGTGTCAGCGTGCCGAGCCAGGTGGAAAGTGTCAGTGATGCGGAGTCCAGCGCGGCGCGGCCGTCGCGTGACGGGTTCGATTCCGTTTCTCTTCCCTTGCCGGCGCTCTGCAACCAGCTGGCGACGCGCTGTGCGCGGGCATCACCGGGAGCGAGTTGCAGGACACGTAAGGCCAACGCGGAAAGCGTGGGCGGACGATCGGACGCCGTGTTCGGCGATGCCGTCGGCGATGCCGGATGGGCGTGTGCCACGAGCGCATCGAGGACGCGCCGCAACTCCACACGCTGTGTGTCGACACTGCCCACCGGTGTGGCGCGCGGTGCGCGGGCAATGCTGTCCAATGGACCCGTGAGTCGACGTGTGAAATCGAGTTGCTCGCGCTGCGTGAGCGCCCGCATGAGAAAGCGCTGACGGGCAAAGGCCTCCTGCAGATTGGTCAGGGCGGTGCGCTCATGCCGGAGCGCGGTGGTGAGATCCTGTTCGCCCAGGGCCAGCGAAGCGCGCCCCATCGCTCGAATGGCCGTCAGCAGCGCCGTGCGCCCGCGGTTCACCATGCGTCCGGCGGCGAGGTCGGCTTCACTTTCCGCTTCGTGGGTCTCGTCGAGATCGGCGACACCCTCTTCATCCGCCACGACGGCCTGTTCGAACTCCCCACCCGTCATGAACACGAATTCGGCGCGCACCCGACGCTGTTCGGTGGCGAGTTGCAGTGCCTGTTCCGCGATCTGCGACGGCGAGAGGGCTTTCCGCGATGCGATGAGTCGCTCCGTTTTGAGGATCACCATCTGCTGACTTACCGCATAGCGGTCTTCATCGGGATCGAGGGCGAACCCCGCGGCCGCGATGCCGCCAGCGGCGGCGCGTTCCGCGATGAAGGCGTCCGATTCCGTGGCATCGGCTCCCGGACGTGCATCGGTGACGCGGGCGCGGTACACGACCAGGTCTCCCGGTTCGGTGAGCAGCGAGTCCAGTCGCAGCGTGGCCGTCGCGTGCCAGGCCGTGCCGGACGATCGCGTGACGCGCACGGGAATCTGCCCCTCGACGAACGTGAACCGTTCACCGGAGCCGGATACCTTCGTGTAGTGCAGCGACAGTGACCGCAGGCCGATGTCGTCTCCCGCTTCCACCGCAATGGCGAGTGTGTGGCGCGTGCTGTCGACGACGAGATCACGGGCCGGCGAGGTGATGCGCACGCCCGGTGGAGCATCCGATTGCATGCCGATCGCGATCAGCCGAGGCTCACCTTCACTCGTGGTCGCGAATGCCGCGAACCCGTCGTGACGTATGGTCGTGCGCCACTGGAAGTCGCCGTGTTCGGGACGGGGGATTTTCACCTCGCCACTGTCGGTGGTCACGTGCAGCGTGTCTGCGGTGGAGGCCACCCTGAACGTCAGCGTGCTGCCTTCCAGCGCTTCGATGTGTGTGGGCTGGCGGACGTCCTGTGCGGAACGGCCGGTGTAGGCAGGTGGAGTCACCACGACATCGATGCGCGAGATGGCGCGTGTGCCGGTGACATTGGCGACGGCCCGCCGGATACTGCGATCGGCTGCTCCCGACGGTATCACCATCGAGGCCACGGTGGCCATTGCCCACAACACGACTGCAGTGACGAGTGCGCGCCTCGCGCCCGTCGAGGGCAGCAGCGCGGGAATATCGATCGATGCGGCAAGTCGAGCGGCACGATACCACATGGCGGACCGCGCCGTGGCCAACTGCACCGTCGCTGGATCGGCGGAGCCGGTATCGTCGGCTTCGAGTGCGGTGAACAACAGGTTGTGCGAGTGCGGTACGAGTTGTTCGAGATCGGCGTTGGCCATTGCCGCTGTCCGGCGCATCCGGAACAACCCGTATCCCGTGAGCGCGCCGGCAGCGGCGAACAGCAGGGCATGACCGAGAGCCAGCGCCACATGGGCGAACCGTGACAGCGCATGGATATCCGGCGATGTGATCCACAGATGTCGCAGTTGCCAGAGGGCGGCGATATCGAGACCGATGGCCGCACCGAATCCGGTCGTGAACCATGCCCGACGGACCGTGACCGCGTCCCGCAATCGTCTGACGGAAAGACGCTGCGTGTCCGTGGTCATGTCGACAGTCACGTCGGTGGTCACGTCGCCCGCCGTCGAAGGATCCATTCGAAGCCGACCAGCGCGAACACGAGCAGCCAGCCCCAGCGCGCGAACGTCGGCACCGTGTGGATATCGGTCATTGCACCGACGCCGATGGGACTGGCCGATGGCAACCGTTGCCATTGCCGCAGGCTCGCGGCCGTCCGGTATTCGGTGTCGATGGCCGGCGGCATACGACGCATGTGAATGGCCGTGTTGTCCGACAGCGCGAGCAAGGCTGCCGCCGCCAGTGTGGGCTGCTCGGGTGGATGCGATATCAACGCGGGACGGGCGTCGCTGAAAGTTCCGGAAAGGGCCACCGCGCCCGCTGCATCGAAGAGCAGGGGAAGGCGTCGGTTTTTCTCCTGCCCCGCTGTGGTGTCCGCAGGATGGAACTGCCACCGCGCAGGCGGTGTGAGGGCCAGCACGCGCAGGGTCGGATCATCCGCTGCGGCGAGCAGGCGAGGCAGGGACGCCGAGACCTGCATGCCCGATTCGCTCGTCGCACTGGCCGGTCGTGCCGTCACACGGACCACGGCTCCACCCAGGGCGTGAACGGTGCGCACGACCGCATCGGCCGTCGATGGATCGAGTGTGGTGATCCATTCGATCGTGTCCCGTGCGATCGTGGAAAGCACGGAACGATCCCGCGATGCGAGGGCTTGCTTCGAGGAATCCGCGGCAACCGGCAACGGGTCGAGCACGACCTGCACGTCGCTGGGCAGCATGGCCACATCACCCGAATCCAGGACACTGCGGGCAAACGTCGACCGTACGATCAACGTGCGGGGGGCGGGACGTGCGCGGAGCCATGCCACGGCCCGCGTGATGTTCGACCGCAGTGTGGTGCCCGAGGCGTCATCGGCGGTCAGGTGCAGCGTGTCGCCTGTGATGCGGACACGCTGATCCGACTGATCCGCAGTGGCCGACATCGGGCGTTCCACGACAATGGCCATCGACGCCGCGGCCCCGGGCGCGCCACGTGCGCCGGTGACCGGTGTCCCTGATGTCCCATCGGAACGATCCGGTGCGTGCCGGAACGGCTGGGCGAGTGCCATCACCGCAGCGCCAAGAATGGCCAGACGTACCAGCAGCAGCGGGATGTCGTGCAATGACGAACGGCGCGTGGGGCGCAGCGCCGAGGGCTGGATGAACCGCAACGACGGAAAATCGAATACCCGTGGCGGCTTCCTGCTGAACAGATGCACCACGATCGGTACGGCGAGCAGGACGAGGCCGGTCCATGCCCAGGGGTTGAGCCACTGCATCAGGTGGTGCGACGCAGCAGATAGTCCCGCAAGGTGCGTTCCGGCGGTTCGCTGCAATCGAACTGCCCGTAGTCGATGCCTTCCTGCTGGGCAAATCGACGCCAGTGGGTGAGGAATGCCTCGTATTCGCGATGATAGACAACGGCTCCCGTCGCCGGATCGAGAAGTTGTCGCTGGCCCGTCTCGAGATCGCGCACTTCCACCTGCTCCGTGAACGGCAGGCGGAGCTCGTCGGGGGCCGTCATCTGCAGCATGGCGGCATCGTGGCCACGTTGCACCACATGGCGCAGTTCACGCTGTGTCTCCGCCTCCCGATCGTAGAAGTCGGAGAGCACCATCACCAACCCGCGACGCTGCAGCAATTCCGCGGCGCGGCCGATGGCCATGGGTGGGTCCCCCACACCGGTTGCCGTCAGACCATCCAGGCGGGCCAGCAGCGCCCGCAGGTGCACCCGGCCACTGCGGGCCGGAAGATAGGCCATCGTCGCACCGGACATCGTCATAAGTCCCACGGCATTACCCTGTTGCACCGCGAGATGGGCCAGCGCCGCGGCGAGAAGGATGGCGTAACGCAACTTCGAATGAGCCGCGCCCGGCGGATAGTCCATCGATCCGCTGGTATCGAGCACCAGCATCACGCCGACATTGGTGGTCTCTCTGAACTGACGGGTGTAGAGGCGATTGCTGCGCGCGTACACCTTCCAGTCGAGATGCTTGAGATCATCGCCGGGTCGGTAGGGACGGTGCTGGTGAAACTCCGCGCCCGTTCCGTGAAACGGACTGCGATGACCACCCACCCGCAGCCCTTCCACGACCACACGCGCCGCGAGTTCGAGATCCTCGATGGCCGTCACGAGTGTGGGGGAGAGACTCCCGGTCGATGGCGCAGGCATGCGCTCCCTGTCTCAGGCGCGTATGGCGTTCAACAGCAGGCCGATCACCCTATCGACGGACACGCCTTCGGCTTCGGCCCGGAAGTTGACCAGCAGACGGTGGCGCAGCACCGGCAGCGCCACCCGTGCCACATCATCCGGAGACGGAACGGTCCGTCCGTCGAGCAATGCCGTGGCCTTCGCTCCGAGCAGCAGCGCCTGGCCGGCGCGGGGACCGGCTCCCCAGCGCACCCACTCCCGCACGTCCGCCGGGCACGTGGCATCCGCCGGTCGTGTGGCGCGAATGAGCCGGAGCGCGTAGTCCACCACATTCGACGCCGCGGGCATGGAGCGGACGAGATGCCGGGCGGCCTCCAGTTCGGCGCCGGTGGCCACCGGCGTCACTTGCGCACTGCTGTCGACGGTGGTATCGGCGAGGATGCGTCGTTCGTCGTCGGGATCGGGGTAGTCGATCACCACGTTGAACATGAACCGATCGAGCTGCGCTTCGGGCAGCGGATGCGTGCCTTCCTGTTCGATGGGATTTTCGGTGGCCAGCACGAACAGCGGGCGCTCGAGCGCGTGGCGCACACCACCCACCGTGACCTGGTATTCCTGCATCGCTTCCAGCAGCGCCGATTGGGTGCGTGGTGGTGTGCGATTGATCTCGTCGGCGAGAATCACGTTGGCGAACACCGGTCCCGGAATGAACCGCACCTGTCGTTTGCCCGTGGTAGGGTCCTCCTCGATGACCTCCGTGCCGAGGATATCGGAGGGCATGAGATCGGGGGTGAACTGAATCCGGCTGAACCGCAGATGCACCGCATCGGCCAGCGTCTTGATCAGCAGGGTCTTGGCCAACCCCGGCACCCCTCGCAGCAGACAATGTCCGCCCGCCAACAGGCATATCAGCACCTCCCGCCGGACCTGTCGCTGCCCGATGATGACCCGCCCGATCTCCTGATCGAGACGGTTGGCGAGGGCCACGGCGGATTGGAAGGGCGCGTCGGGTGAAGTCATGGCTCCAACATGGCGTCGGCGATGCTGAGGGACGAGATGCCGGAAGATACGTCGGTGACGAAACGACTGTTGAGGCGACAGTCCTCCCCGAACGACACGGAGCAGGCACAGAGCAGCCCTCGAACCGGCACGATGTGCTGGAAGAGCGGCGCTCCCGGTGGTAACGTCGGGACATGACCAACCGCAATCGCCTCGCGTTGTTGCTTTCGCTGATCTCCCTGGCGTTGTTGTGGCCCGGGCTCGTGGAACCGGTCCTGACCATCAAGGCCACGATGGAACTGTTCGGTGTCACCCGCGAGCTGACGAACGAAACCCGCAGCGTGGTCGGTGCCATCCGCAGTCTGAACGACACCGGCAATCATTTTGTCGCCGGCCTCATTCTGCTCTTCAGCATACTGGTGCCGCTCACCAAGGCCGCGCTGCTGGTTCCCATCGTCGCTCTGCGCAGATCGGCCTGGTCCTACCGGCTCTTTGTGTTCGTGCGGGCCATCAGCAAGTGGTCGATGGCCGACGTGTTCGCGGTGGGCATGCTGATTGCGCTGCTGGTGGCCAAAGGGACGGCCAACCTGTCCGCGGTTGCCGGTGTCGGCTTCTACTGCTTCGCGGCCTACTGTCTCGTGTCCAATGCCGCGTTTCAACTCCTGCAGATGGATCGACCGACCGAACCGCGGATGGAATCGCGCGCCGGCACCGGAGCCTAGGCCGGCGCGGCATTCATCGCGGAGCCGTGCCGGGTTTTGCGGGCGTGATGCGGAACCTGGCGATGGGCTTGTTGTCGAGATTCACCATGCCTTCGATGACACGCGATGCGGAAAGCGTGCCCTCGTGTTCCAGCAGGCGATTCTCGGGCGCGGTGACCACGAAACGGATACGGTCGCCGTCTTTCACGACTTTGCCGATGGGACCGGAGCCCTGTCCGGGGACCATCGCAACGCCCGCCAGGACGCCATTGGTCTGCGCAAAATTGTACGTCACCGGCACGACGATCGTGCTGTCGCCGAGGGGAATGGTGGCGGTCCCCGACCAGGCACCGAGCAGCGTGGTCACATCGGTGTTCTTCGTGTTTTTGGGGGCCTGTGCCGTGCCGCCCTTCGTCGTTGCCCGGGCCGCGCCACGCGCATTGCCCGGCCCCTGCGCCATGCCGACGGACGGCACCGCTGCCAGCAAGGTGACGGCGAACATGACTGGAAGCATGGGACTGGGACGAAACATGATGATGGCTCCTGAGCGGGACGTCCGGGGCTGTCGATGAAAGGTGCACGGGACGCGGTACGACCGGGAGGCCCGATGTGACACGCCGGGCCGGTGTCCGGTTGCCGGCACACCATGCAGATTCTCCTCATGGCGGAACCCTTCAAGCATCTCATCAACGCGGCACTGGTGCGCGACGCGGCGAAACACCTCGAACAGGTCGACGCACGCTTCAAAGCCAAACCCTTCATTGCACGCGTGGTTCCACAATTGGATGCCCTGGAGCTCAAAGCCCGTGCGATGTGTGTCGCCGACGCGCTGGACGCGTCGCTGCCGGCGGAGTTCGATGACGCAGCCACGCTTCTGGAACGGGCAATGGCGCCTGTCGGTGTGCGGGAGGATGGGCCGGTCATGCATCTGGCGGAAAATGGCCTGAGTGGGTGGTTTCTCTGGTCCGTGGGGGAATACGCGGCCCGCCGCGGGGTGCATCATCCGGAGCGTGCGCTGCGGTTCCTGCATGCCCTGACGCAGCGATTCACCGCGGAATTCGCGATTCGTCCCCTCATCGTCGCGCATCCCCGTCTGGTATACGACACGCTGACAGGCTGGACGAAGGATCCCAGTGAGCATGTGCGCCGGCTGGTGAGCGAGGGGACACGGCCGCGGCTCCCGTGGGGATTGCAGCTCAAGACGCTCATCACCGATCCGTCGCCTTCGTGGCCCCTGCTGGAGGCACTGCTGGACGATCCGAGTGAGTACGTCCGGCGCAGTGTGGCCAATCATCTCAACGACATTGCCAAGGATCATCCGGCCCTGGTGGCCCACTGGGTGGAACGGCATCTCCCGGAGGCATCGGCGGAACGCCGGGCACTGCTCCGCCACGCGAGCCGTACGCTCATCAAGAAGGGCGACCGGCGTACACTCCAGGCCTGGGGGCTTGGTGCGCCGTTCCTCGGACGGGCGACATTCCACGTGAAGCCGCGCCGCATCGTACTCGGCGACGCACTCACTCTCACGCTCGAACTCACCTCGACCGCGAAGTCCGCACAGACGCTGGTGATCGACTATGTCGTGCATCACGTGAAGGCTGATGGAAGCACGTCACCCAAAGTGTTCAAAGGCTGGACGCTGGAACTTCCGGCCCGCGGCGAGCGCACACTCCAGCGCAAACATTCCGTCAAACCCATCACCACCCGTCGGTATCATGCCGGCGTGCACCGGGTGGAAATCCAGATCAACGGGAACGTCGTGGCCGAGGATACGTTTCGCCTCTCGCTGTGATGCTGTGGAAGGAGCGTGTATTCCAAGGTACGGGCCAATGCACGGGAGATGTGTCGACGGGTTTGACGTGGTCTTCTCCCGGCCGCATCGCGCCTGCAGGAGGCGCGACGTAACTTTGGAGAGTGGCCCCATCACGCTCACGTTTCGCGCCGCTCGTCATGGATGAAGTCGGAATCGACCGGGCGCCGTACTTCGATCCGCAGCGTCAGGCCTGGCTGATCACGCGTGCGGCGGACATCCAGGCCGTGCTTCGCGACGCGCGCTTCGGAACGCCAGGCATGCGGCCCGAGACTCACCCGACCTCCGTCGATGCCGTGGTACAGCCTCACCATTGGTGGATGTCTCCGGCCGCGCTGCGTGTGCTTCGCCCCGATCCGGAGGTCGTCGGACAGCTGGGCACGTTGATGACCGATCGACTGCGGACACTCACCGGGCGTTACGTGGGTGCCAGTTCCGCGACCGACGAGATCGATCTCGTGGACGACCTGATTCGTCCGTGGTGCCGTGACGTTGCGGCTGCGTTGCTCGGGATTCCATCCGGAATCGTCGATCGGGCAGAGCCGCTCACACGAGCGATATTCATCGCTGCGGCATTTGCTGGTGACGATGCCGCTCGGCCGGATTCCGAAGGCGACGTTTCCGACGGAGCGCGCGCCACGGCCCGGCTGATGCAACTGTTGCAGTCTTCCGGAAGCCTGGATGCGCCGGGTGATGGGCTCACCATTCAGGCATTGGTGGCGCTGACGCAGACGATGCCGACACTGATTGCCGCGGCATTTTTCCTGCTTCGGATCGATACGCAACGATGGACGGCGCTCCAGGAGCCGCCTCGGAGCACGACCGGCGGCCCCCCAGGGCTCGACACTCTGTTGCAGGCCGCTGCTCCGGTGCGGGCAGTCTTCAGGACGGCACTGGCCGAGGCGACGGTCGCGGAGATATCGATTGCGGCAGGTGACCGGGTCGTGCTGCGGCTGCCCGATACCGGTCAATTCGCTTTTGGAGATGGTCGACATCGATGTGCAGGGGCCATGCTCGTTCGCGCCCTGTTCGCCGAAGCAATGGGGGTGCTCGGATCCACACGAAGCATCCTGCTGCCGAGGGATGTCATCCATCGTGCACGATGGGTGAATGGGTTTGCCATGAACGCGTTGGTCCACCTGCCGGCCCGCCTGGAGACGGCATTGTAAGGCAGTTGTAAGAGAAGTGGAGGCCGTTGACGCTCAAGCGTCCGGTTCGATATCCGAGACTGGGAAGAGAACACAGTGGGTCTGCACTGAGGCCGACTCCCTGTCGCGGTGGGTTCTTCACCCATCGTGATGTCCCGCCGTGGAGGTTGCCATGTACTTTCGCTCTTCTCCGCTTCTCGTCGGTGCACGTATGTTCGACGTAAGCACCAAATGGATGGTCGTCGCTGCCATTGCCCTCCTGACCGCCAATGTACACGCGGCCGGTGCACAGACTTCGGCCAGTGCCAATGTGACGGCATCGGTATCGCAGCCTCTGTCCGTCAGCGCCACGAATGGCCTTGCGTTTGGCACGTTGTTTCCAGGCAATACCAAGACCATTGCCGTCAATGAAGCCGGGGCCGCTGCTTTCTCCATTTCCGGTGCCGCCAGTGGCAATGTCAGCATGACGTTCGGCATTCCCAGCACGATCACGAACGGTGCCAACACTCTCACAGTGGACACGTGGACGGCGCGCCGTAACACCACCAACAGCGCGAGTTCCGGCACAGATTTCACGCCAAGTGCCACGGCCACACAGGCCGCGCTGAGTGGATCGGGAAATCTGTATGTCTTCGTGGGCGCCACGGCACACCCCGGAAGTTCACAGGCGGCGGGTGCATACACAGGCACGCTCACCCTCACCGTGGTCTACTTCTGACCATGTGGATCAACCGTGCGGTCATGTGTGTGGCATGGATGTCGGCCGTGTCCTCGCTGCATGCACAATCGGTACTCATCGCGCCGACGGCCATCGTCATCGATGCCGCTCGCCCCTCCGCGGCCATCACGCTGGTGAATACCGGCACGGCACCGGCCGAGGTCGCATTGTCCTTCGCCTTCGGCCTGCCGGCGACCGACAGTGTCGGCAACATGTATCTGAAGCTGGATGAGAATCCCGCGGATACCCTGCCATCCGCGGTGGACTTTCTGCACGCATACCCCTCCCGTCTGGTGTTGCCGGCGGGAGGCCGGCAGGTCGTCCGTCTCGTGGCCGCACCGCAACGTTCGTTGGCGGCGCGCGAATACTGGGCACGGCTGGTGGTGACGAGTCGTCAGGGGCGTCCGCTCCTGGCCTCCCCGTCATCGACCACCGGAATCGTGACGGAGGCACAGGTCGCGCTGGATCTCGAGGTCCGCTCCGTGCTGGCGGTGTTCTATCGTCCGGCGGGGCTCTCGACGGCGCTGAAGATAGGGGTGCCGTCCGTCCGCATTGCGAATGGACAGATCGAGTCCCGCGCGCGTTTGTCCCGGGTGGGCAATGCCGCATTCGTGGGCTCCATTGCGGCGGTGTTGCGCGACCGCCAGGGCACGATACAGAGCCGCCTCAATCTGCCACTGGGAGTCTACAATGACATTGAACCATTGATTGCATTGCCGCTCGGAACCCTGCCTCGGGGCACATACGAACTCGAGCTTTCTGCACACGCCGAACGTCCCGACGTGCCCAGCACCTCCCTGCTTCCGGTGCAGGCGGTCAGCCGGAAAGTCGCCGTCACGGTGCCCTGATGTCGGGGCGTCGGCGAATGCAGTGGTGCGGGCGTGGCTCGCTGACCTCGATGGCCGGTGCTCTGCTGCTCGTGGTGGCAGGCGATGCGGGTGCGCAGACATCGGTCACGACGCTGTCCGGTCTCAGTTTCGGCTCGATCATCAGTGGGACCACGACGTCGGTGTCCCCCACTTCGGCTTCGGCCATGTCGTTCCGCATTCGCGCCAACGTGGGGCTCAGTCTGGGTTTTTCGCTGTCGTTGCCAACGAGCCTCACCCATGTCGACGGAGGCGCGACGATGCCGGTGTCGTTCTGCAGTACCTGCGGCCGGTATCGCGTGAACAATTCCAATCCCGCCGGGGGAGCCACATTCAATCCCGCCAACGGCGTGCTGGGATTGCTGCTGCTGGTGGCGTCCGATGTGTATGTATGGGTGGGAGGCTCCACGACGCCACCACTCAATCAGATGGCGGGAAGCTATACCGGCACGGTGGTCATCACGTTGGCTTCGATCATCTGAGATCGACGCATGCTGTGGCCAACGGCGGAGAATCGTGCATCGGTCCGGACGTGTCGGTCTTCGTGCGGGCTGCTGATATCGCTGTTCGTGGCGTGGCCGATCGTGGGAAGCGCGGCTTTCGCGCAGATTCCGGGCGATGTGGCGCCGATGTCGGCTCCGGCACGGGGCAACACGCCAGACACGCACTCGACGGGGCCGGTCGAGATCGCATTCGAGTTCAACATCCAGAACATTCATCGCGGCACCGTTCTGGCGCGTCAGCAAGACAATGGCGCCATCCTGCTCGATGCCCGCGAAGTCGTTGCTCATGCGGGTTGGCACCGACCGGCGAGTCATCAGGCCGTACGTGTGGTGCCGTATCCGGGGCGCCCGGCGGTGACACTGTGTGATGCCGCCGCCAGTCGCAGCGCGTCCGGATGTTATGTCGCGATCGAAACGCTGGCGACGGCGCTCGGTGTCGTCATGGAGGTGGATCTCGCATCCGCCGTCGTGGTGGTGAGGAATGCCGAGCATTGGCCTGTGGTGCGTCGTGCGCACCTGCTCCGCGAACGCCGCATCGCCGAGCCGCGGATGCAGGCCGGCGCGCTGCCGACACTCGGGGTGCGTCCGGTGGGTGGAAGGCATGGGGTGCTGCAGCTCGACTATCGGATGTCCGCACAGCGCAGCATGGTGCGTGCGGAGATGCCCGGCGGGGAGCGTGCGTCGGATCCCTGGCAGTATACCTCGCTGGTCCGCGCGTCGACCCATGCGAT
The DNA here is from genome assembly GCF_037190085.1 of Gemmatimonas aurantiaca. Classification (NCBI taxonomy): domain Bacteria; kingdom Pseudomonadati; phylum Gemmatimonadota; class Gemmatimonadia; order Gemmatimonadales; family Gemmatimonadaceae; genus Gemmatimonas; species Gemmatimonas aurantiaca. Next base: position 32,585 of record NZ_JBBCJO010000014.1, on the reverse strand, counting down.
CGGTGGTGATTTTGGTATCGACGTGCGACATGATGCGACTGGCACGACGGTGGGCAATGGTGCGTGGAGCTATCGTCCCGGTCCCGATGGCTGGCGACCGACGGTGAGTCTGGGCGTGGTGGACGATGCCGGGCCGTCCGCCGCGCGTGTCAGCGGTGTGATGATCGGTCGGCCCCTTCGCGAAACCTTCTTGCCGCGCCTGGTTTCAGTGACGACCGATGCCCCGATCGGGTGGAACTATGTGGGGTTGGTGAATGATCAGTTGGTCGAGACGCGACGCCGGGGTGACACCGCGATCGTCATGGATATTCCTGTCACCGGCGATGTCGTGCGCTACGACATCATTGGTTGGAGTCCCGACGGCCGTGAGCAGCGCTATTCCCGTCTGGTGCATGCCCCGGTCACGCAGCTCTCCACTGGTGACGTGCGGTATCTCGCCTCGTTCGGTCGCTGCACCGATGAGTTCTTCTTCCCCGGGGCGGACGTCGCGTCATGTCATTGGCGTGCCGCCACGGATTGGCGGGTCGGGATGCATCCCCGTTTGACCGCCCGCGGCGGAATGACATGGACTGATGGAAAGTGGCAGCCCTATCTGGGCGCCAATGCGCTGGTCGGATCGTCGGTCCTGCTGCAGGGATTGGCCGGACTTTCCACACACGGCGAGCGTCTGGCACAATGGCAGGCGACATGGAATCCGGCGCCGTTGCATTTTTTCACCGTCAATGGCCGGGAAGAGGGACAGCGTTCCGTCCGCTCCGCGCAGTGGCAGACGGCGGTACCACGACTGAAAGGGGTGTCGCTGATCGGCACGTGGACGCGCGTCGGAGGACGCGAGAGCCTGGTCGACCTCGAGCACATCGGTATCGTAGGTCAGATCGGTGCATTGCGTACGGAACTGTTCGGCCGGCTTCATCGCACGAAGGCTCTGAATGTCTCCACGATGCGATCGTTGGGCATGGATGTGAGTGCCGCACCCCGTTGGATGGCGGTGCGTGGCGCACCCTGGTGGATCCGGGTCGCGGTCGCGAACGAAGAGCAGGTACAGGCGTCTTCGCGGTCGGCGATGGCTCTGCGCTTCGATGTCCGCCTCAACGGCTCGTTGCCTCGTACTGAAATCGAGATTGCCCGTTCATATTCGCAGGCCGATCGCCTCGGCCGATGGATGCTGATGGTGTCGCCGCGTCTGCGTCAGACGCGTCTGACGACCACGGTCTCACACCTGTCGGTTCCGTCGCGCGGAAGTGATGTGTGGCCGGGAGAGCGCTCCGCGACGCTGACACAGGTGGCTGGTGGATCGCTGGTGATCGATGCGCGCGAACGGTCAGCCCATGTATCCGCGGACCACATCGTTCGGGCAGGAGGACTGCGTCTTCGTGTGTTCCTCGATCTCGACAACGATGGACGGTATGATCCGTCCGAACCATTGATCCCGCACATTGGCGTGATCGCAGGCAATCGACGCATGGAAACCGACCAACGGGGACGGGCGGAGATCACCGGGCTGTCGGCGAGTGAACCGGTGATGGTGGGGATCGATTCCACCACCATGCCGCTTCCCTGTTGGCGCCCGACCTCACCGCAGTGGACAGTGCAGGTACCGGTGTCGGGAATCGGGGAGGTGGATCTCCCCGTGCGCTATGGCGCTATTCTCGAGGGACAGGTGGTGTTCGACACTGCTGGACTCGCCAGCGAGCTTCAGGCACGCACGGCTTTTCCATCGCAGTTGACGCTGATTGCGCAGCAGGGGAACGAACGCTTTCCCGTGGACGTGATGAGTGACGGTGGCTTCTATCTGCTGGGGCTTCCCGCAGGGCGCTACCACGTGATGGACAATTCCCGTCGTACCGATGTGGCAGGGGAAAACGGCGTGACACCGTCGTCGATGGGCCCCGAGAAAATCCTGACAACGGTCACGGTCGAGCTTCCCAGATCATCGCAGGTCCCGATGGCGACCTGTGAAGTGCTCACTACCCGACTCCGCATTTCGCCGCCAACCCTCGCGTCATCCCGTTCCGCACCGTAGAGTAAACCGCGAGCGGAATAAGTGGGAAATTTTCCCGGAGTCGTCTGGCGCGGGAGGCGTGAATGCTCGGATTTTCCGACCTGCCTGGAGCGCAGGAGGTGTTGGAAGCGCGATTGCGACGTCTGCATCGCATCGCCTTGTTGTCGATTGCCGTTGTCGGGACGATCACTGTGCTTGGCGGAATCGCACTCGAACGAACAACTGGATGGGTGCAGCATACGCGGGAGATGCTACGCATGGTCCGCGAACTCCAGGCGCGTCTCTTCGAACACGAATCGGTTGCGCTGCAAGGAGGACCGATCGTTCCGCAGCCCGAGGCCGAGTCCGTCATCCCGGCAGCGAGTCCACCCTTGGCTGTCGATCTGCTGGCTGTGATCGACACGATGCAGGCCCTGACGTCCGACAATCCGCAACAGCATCGTCGTGTCGAAACGATCGCCGACGCGGTGGTGAACTGGAACGGCGCGATGCGTGGTATTGTGCTGGGGGAATCGAACAGGGAAGCATTGGAGGCAAAGCGGGTTCTGCAGCTTCGAATCGCCGAGTTTCAGGATGAGGAGCAGCGCCTGTACGATGCACGCACGGCGAACGCGCGAGGTTTACGCTTTGCTGTTCTCGCGTCGATTCTGGTGGCGCTGGCAATCATCTGGTATGTCCTGACCCGGTTCGTCCGGTCCACGGTGCGGGAAGCGCATGTCGCGCGGGATGCGATCCGTGCCAGAGATCGCACGGCCGAGCGTCTCGGCGTGATCACGGACATCTCGCCCAATGCCTTCGCGATCGTGGGGGTGGATGACCGCCTGGTCCTGGCGAATGCCGCCTGGCGGGCACTCGAGCACTTCGATGCACCGGACGCCCAATGGATGAGTCGACTCGATCCCGCGCTGGGCGATGTCCTGCGACTTCTGCTCGAACAGGTTCGCACGACACACGAGACGCGTCGCGAGGAGTTGATCGACCCTTCTGCGATGACCGAAGTCGCCGGCCAGTCGGTGAAGCGGGTGTGGATGGTCACGGCATATCGTGTGGCGCGTGGTGCGGATCTGGACGGAAGCATCTGTCTCATGTTGCAGGACGTGACGTCTCTGCGGGCGATGGAACACCAGATGCGGCAATCGCAGCGGCTGGAGGCGATCGGCAGGCTCGCTGGCGGAGTCGCCCACGACTTCAACAACACGCTCACCGCGATCATCGGCTTCACCGACATGGCACTGGCCGAGGCGAGAGAACGCGGGCGGTTGCGAGAGGATCTGCAGCAGGCGCGCCGGGCCGCGGATCGTGCCGCGCTGCTCACCCGACAACTGCTTTCCTTCAGCCGTCAGCCGGTACTGCAGCCCAGGGTATACGGTCTCGGCGACATCGTACGCAATCTCGAGTTGATGATCCGACGGCTCATCGGCTCGCACATCCAGGTGGAGGTGCGGATCGCGCCCGACACCGGCAGCGTGGAAGCCGACGCCGGGCGCATCGAACAACTCGTCCTGAATCTCATCATCAACGCGCGCGATGCGATGGAGTACGGTGGAGAACTGACCGTCGAGATGAACAATGCGTCGACCGCGGATCTGCAGGCCGCCCATGATCGTGGCGACCTTCCCGCGAGCGCCCTCCGCGAACGGTTTGCGCTGATACGGGTCCGCGATACGGGCAGCGGAATGACTCCCGAAGTCAGACGCCAGATCTTCGAGCCGTTCTTCACCACGAAGCCCGTTGGACAGGGGACCGGACTTGGTCTCTCCACGGCCCTACAGGTGGTACGGGAAGCGAACGGATATATCGGGGTGCAAACCGCACCGGGGGTGGGCACGGTTTTCGAAGTCTATCTCCCACTGGTCGAAGCGGAGGCGGTGCCGGTGGAAGCGACACCGGTCCTGAACAGCCCTCAGCGCCGGAGCGGCACGGTGCTGGTGGTCGAAGACGATCGTGATGTCCGCCAGCTCACCGAATACGTGCTGAGTGAAGCCGGGTACAGCGTGCACGTCGCGAAGAACGGTCTGGACGCCATCGAAGTGCTCCGACGGAGAGGCGATGAGATCGATCTGATCATCACGGATCTCGTCATGCCGGGACTTGGTGGTGTCGATCTGTCCCGGCACGAGCTGGTGACCACTTGGGGGATTCGTGTGCTTTTCCTCACGGGGTACGGCATGAACTCTTCCCTCCGCATGGCGGTCCTGCCGTTCGACGCGCATGTCCTCACCAAACCCTTTTCACCGAGCCAGCTTCTGGACGCCGTCGCGGAGACAGACCCCGATCTCATCCGGCTGTGATCTGCACACCGGCGTTTCGCACGCTCACGATGGTGGACTGTGCGGAGACCGCGGCCACCTTCTGACGGATACGTGTGAGGGCCACGTCGAGCACACTGGTTCCGGGGTCGAAGTCGTATCCCCAGACGTCGGCCAGCAGCGTCGCACGGGACAGGATTTCGCCGGGACGACTCATCAACGCCGCCAGAAGCTGAAACTCCTTGGCGGTGAGCTGGACATGGCCAAGTGTCCCGGTGAGCCGACGCGAGTGGCGGTCGAGCACCAGATCGCACACGCTGAGTCGATCGGGCAGCGTATGTCTTCGCAGGACGGCCGCGATGCGGGCGCGCAGCACCGGAGCCGAAACCGGCTTGTGAATGAAATCGTCGGCACCGGCCTCGAGTCCCTTCACCACCGTGTCGTCATCGTCGTGCCCCGAAAGCATGAGAATCGCGGCCTCGGGGACGGCGTGACGGAGGGAGTGTACCGGCGCCGTGCCCTGGCCGTCCGGCAATTCGAAATCCACGATGGCTATCTGGATCGGCAGTGCGCCAATGGTGGCGAGGGCATCCCGGGTGGAATGCGCGACATGCACATCCCATCCATCTCCCTGGAGCAGCTGGGCAATCCAGGCAACCACCGACGGGTCGTCGTCCACCACCAGCGCATGCAACGGCGCGGGGCTCTGTTCTGGCTGAGAACGCATCTCGAATTCGTGGAATAAGGGGGGGAGCAGTCATTGGACTGGAGCTTCTGCCGACTGAGTGTACTGCCGAAAGAATGCACTCTCGTTTCGATCGATCGCAAGTCGGTCGTGGTCATGCTGCTACCATACACCGTCCGCCGCACGTGGTCATATTTCGAAGATGATCGAAACCATCGCCATCCACGGATACCGCTCCCTCCGGGATCTGCGTCTTTCGCTGGGCACACTCACGGTTGTGGCCGGCGCGAATGGCACGGGCAAGTCGAGTGTGTACCGGGCATTGCGGCTCATGACGCAGGTCGCGCATGGGCGGTTGATCGCATCGTTGGCGGCGGAAGGTGGTCTCGCGTCCACATTGTGGGCAGGTCCCGAATCGTTCGGCGCGTCGGTCAAACGCGGGGAGCATCCGGTGCAGGGAACGCGTCGCAAGGACCCCGTTTCACTCAAGCTGGGTTTTGCGGGCGACGACTACGGCTATGCCGTGGATATCGGCCTGCCCGTTCCGAGCGCGTCGCTCTTTGCGAGGGACCCGGTGATCAAGGCGGAAACCATGTGGTTCGGCCCCCGGCCCGGTCGTCACAACATTCTGGCGGAACGTCATGGCGCCAGCGTGCGCGTACGCAACAAGGCCAATGAATGGGTGCAGGCGCTCACATCGCTGGCTCCCTGGGACAGCATGATGACACACGCCGGGGATCCGCGCGAGTGTGCGGAGCTGATCACGCTGCGGGATGCGATGCGGGAATGGCGATTCTACGATCACTTCGATTGTGGCGCCGACGCTCCTGCCCGGAGTGCGCACATCGGTACCCGTACGTCGGTGCTGGCCCCGGATGGGCGGGATCTGCCCGCCGCCATCCAGACCATTCTGGAAATGGGCGATGGCACCGCGCTCGCCGAAACGATCGATGACGCGTTTCCGCAGTCCTCACTCGAGGTATCCACCCGTTCGGGATATTTCGAATTGCAGATGCGTCAGCATGGATTGCTCCGGGCGCTCGCCATGAGCGAGCTCTCCGATGGAACTTTGCGGTTCCTTCTGCTGGCGGCAGCACTGCTGTCCCCGCGCCCACCGGCGCTCATGGTGCTCAACGAGCCGGAGACCAGTCTGCATGTCGATCTGCTGCCGGCGCTGGCCCGTCTGATCGCACGGGCCGCCACGCGCAGCCAGCTTGTCGTCGTCTCGCACGCTCCGGCGCTGCTGAACGTGTTGCAGACTCAGCGCGACTGTCGACTGATCACGCTCGGCAAGTCGTTCGGCGAGACCCTCGTCGACGACGATGAGCCGCCGGCCTGGTCCTGGCCGAGTCGTTGAGAGGAGGGCATGCATTTCGCGGCGTGACACCGCTGGCGTGGCGTGGTGCCGTCTGCGAGTTTGCGTGACTGGGATCATTCGTGACCCTGGTGCCCGCGATCAAGGCGCGGCCGTCCCGTTCCGTATCACGATCTCATGCCCAACATTCCCTACGAACAGCTCTTCGAGAATAGCGCACGCTGGGCCGCCTCCCGTACGGCGGGCGATCCCGAGTACTTCGAGCGTCTGGCATCACAGCAGTGCCCGGACTATCTGTACATCGGTTGCTCCGACAGCCGGGTGCCCGCCAACGAGATCATGGGCGTCGAACCCGGCGATGTCTTCGTGCACCGGAATGTCGGGAACATCGTACCCAATACGGATCTGAATGCGGCGTCGGTGATCGAGTACGGGGTCGCGTATCTGAACGTGAAGCACATCATCGTGTGCGGCCACTACAACTGTGGCGGTGTGCTCGCCGCGATGCAGTCCCGCGATCTGGGTTTGCTGAACCCCTGGCTGCGGAACATCCGCGATGTCTACCGGCTGCATCAGAAGGAGCTGGATGCCATCACGGATGAGTCCTCGCGCTACAAGCGCCTCGTCGAGCTCAATGTGGTCGAGCAGTGCATGAACGTCATCAAGACGGCGGTCGTGCAGCGTTCCTACCTGCATCATGGCGCGCCGATCGTCCATGGCTGGGTGTTCGACCTGCGCACCGGGACACTCCGCGATCTCGAGATCGATTTCGAAGCCCGGCTGCGTGAAGTGCAGCGCATCTACAATCTGATGAGCGAAGAAGGCCAGGCCGGAACGGCGACGTAAGGTCGCCACCCGCGCCTGCCCGATGTTTTCACGACGCCTTCGCGGCGCCCTTACGACGCCTGGGCGACCGAAGGCGTGGCGGGGTGTGCGATGATGCGCACCGACCCGCTGACACGCGGCAGACGGTCTCCCTGCAGGCGCTGAACCAGGGGCGTATACCCATGGGCACGTGCCTGGACCAACAGCCGGGCACGTGCCGCGGCGACGTCGGCCGTGTTGGCCAGCAGCAGATGTGAGCACTCGGCGGCAAGCCAGAGCGCCGCATACGCATCCTGACTTTCGATGCGCGCGAGCGTGGTCAGCAGCTTGCCGCGTATGCTGGCGACGGAGGTTCGCTTCGTCTCCAATCGGAGCAGGAGCGCCTCCACCAGCTCACGCCCCTGGAACCACGCGAAACGATTGGCCATCCCGTTCATCATCGATTCCACACGCTGCGCCAGTTGTTCCGCCGCCCGGATGGAACGGAGATCGAGTTCGGCGAGCCCCGCACCGGCGAGCGCGCCCACTTCCACATCGTGATGGCCGATATGCGCCGCGAGCACGGCGCAGGTGTCGTACAGCTCGAGTGCGGCGGCGGCATCGTTCTCCATCCGCGCCAGATGCGCGAGATTGTAGAGCGCCGCCAGTCGATAACGGTCGTGCTTGATGGACTCGAAGTCGCGCAGGGCGTCGGAAAACCGCTGCCGGGCCGCGTCGGTGCGCCCTGTCTTCATCAGCAACACTCCCAGATTGAGCGTCGCCACGCCACCCAGATCGGTGGCCCGCAGCTCACGCGCCAACTCGCAGGCCGTCAGGAACGACACCTCCGCGGCCGGATGATTGCCGGCGCGATCGCAGGCCGTGCCGATGTTGATGTGGCAGCGCAATTGTCCGTGGCGATCACCAGCCGCAAGAGAGAGATCGAGCGATCGCCGATAGTGCGGGATGGCGGCGGCGGGACTCTCCGTCAGCAGGACGGAGCCCAGGCGCAACAGCGCCTCGGCGAGTACACTCGGCTGATCGAGTCGCTCGGCTGCAGCCACGGCCTCCCGGGCCATGTGATCGGCTTCCGCGACGCCACCCGCTTGTTGCAATACCGCCGACATCATGATGCGCAGCGCCACGGTCTCCGTGTGATCACCGTCGGCGACGGCCCGGTCGTACAATGCCGTGCACGCCTGCAGCACCGTGCGATGGTCGACCCCCCGTTGCAAACGCAGGCGCTCGCGCATGCGACCGATGGTGAGTGTCCGCCCGCCGACCCGGGTGGCTTCGGCGTACTCGGTGAGTGCCCGATCACAATGCACTTCGGCCTGCGCGAGTTGTCCAGCGGCTTCCGCCACCGTTGCCAGGCGGAATTCCACATCGGCCTTCTGCGGCGCCGAGATGGCATGACGCTGTGCCACACGGTACCACTCGATGGCGACTTCATGCGCAAAAACCCGATGGGCCTGGTCACCCGCCTCCAGTGCGGACATCAGGGCGTGGGATGACATACCCGCCCGATCGTAGTGACGGGCCAGTGTGCCCGGATCGGCGGAATCCCGCTGCGCCACGGCCTGGGCCACGCGTGCATGCCATTGCTGTCGCCGGAGCGGATTCACCTCGGCGAGCAACAGCTCGGTGAGTAGCCCGTGGGCGAACGCGAGCGTGTGCTGCATCCGTTCCGTGGCGACGAGCACGGAACTCGAAAGACCCTCGTCGAGCGCTTCATGAACCGTGGACTCGGGCGCATCACATGCGGCGACGAGTACACCGGGATCGAATTCACGACCCAGCACGGCAGCCATGGCGAGGATTTCGCGGTGGGCCCGTGAGAGCGACTTTACCCGCTGGGCGAGCAGATCCCCGATGGCGGCCGGCAGTTCCGACGACCTGTCGTCACGGTACTGCCATCCATCCGTGGTCCAGAACAGGCGACCGTCATCGCTCATGGCCCGCAGGAGCTGCACGGCAAAGAGCGCATTGCCTTCGCTGCGCGCGACGATGGCCTGGAGAAGCGACGCGGGTGGAGTCTGTCCACCAAGGGCATCCTGCAACCACAGCGCCAGATCCGCCTGCGACAGACGACGCAAACGCAATGTGGTGCAGCGCTCCGATCGTGTGAGACGTCGTACGCGCCGTTCGGCTTCCTCCAACGCGCTTTCGGGGCGCAACGTGAGTCCGAGCAGCACCCGTTGATCCTGGAGACGTGCCACGAGGTACTCGAGTGCGTCCCAGCTGCGCGCATCGGCCCACTGCACGTCGTCGAACATGAGCACCAGCGGGCGCTGTGTCGCAGCGAGTCGCAGACACTCTTCGAGCTCCTCGTGCACGGCCCGGGCAAAGGCCCGACCTTCGAGAGCCGGTGCTGGTGTACCGAAGTCCGGCACGATGTGCGCGAGATGTGACCACGCCCGATCGGGAAGAAGACCGCCACGATGCATCGTGAGCAGGATGTCGCGCCACGGCCCGAAGGGGGTGGTCATGTCCGTCTCGAGACAATGCCCGATCAGGAACGCACCACCCCGGACGCCAAGATCCGGCCCCAGTTGCTTGAGCAGTGTCGACTTGCCGACTCCGGCTTCGCCCGTGACTAGCACCACCGATGGTTGGCCGCGTGATGCGTCGGCGAAGTGCTCGCGTACCCGGGCACGCTCCTGCTCCCGGCCAACCACGGTTTGCAGAACGAGCTGTTGCCGGCCGCCCTGCAGGCGCGAGGCAGGAACGACCTGATTGCGTCCCGAATGTTTCGCCGCATACAGGGCATTGTCGGCGGCACCGAACAGGCCATCCAGCGAGGTGCCGTGTTGAGGGGCGCAGGCCACGCCGATGGACACCGATATCGAAATGGAGACCGATGTGTGCGTCGTTGCGTCGGCTTCCAACACGCCGGAGGAAACCGGCACGGCCGAAGCCGACACCGCCGCCCGGATACGCTCCGCCACACGCGTGGCCTCCTCGAACCGGATGCCGGACAGAAGGACGACAAATTCATCACCCGCATACCGTCCGATGAAATCGGATGGACGAACCGTCGCGCGAATGGCGTTGGCCACGTGCTTCAGCACGTCGTCACCGGCGGTGGTCCCGAACTGCTCGTTGATCACGCTCAATCGATCGACATCGAGAATGAGCAACGCCACGGGCCGACCGGTGGTATGCCGGGCTTCGAGTGTACGGGCGGCCGTCTGCCGGAACGCACGCCGCAAGGCCACGCCGGTGAGATCGTCGAAGGTGTGCAAGCCCGGCTCCGCGGTATCCGATTCGGCATCGCGGCGCTCTTCGAGCGCCGGTGCCGCCGCGGCGAGAGAACGACGTGCCCAATCGGCTTCGATCTGTTCGAACCAGGCAAAGACCTCGGGATCGAACACCGTGCCTACATCCTTCCGCAGGATGGCCATGGTCTCTTCATGGGTGAGCGCACGTTTGTAGCTGCGCACCGACGTGAGGGCATCGTAGACGTCGGCGATGGTGAGAATGCGCGCGACCAACGGAATGGCGGTACCGGCCAGACCATGCGGATATCCCCGACCGTCCCATCGCTCATGATGGGACTCCACCATTGGACGCACGTCCCACGGGAACTCGATCTCGCTCAGCATCTCGGCGCCCGCCGTGGTGTGGCTCTTCATGAGCGCCCACTCGGTGTCGTCCAGTTTGCCGGGCTTGTTGAGCACTTCTTCGGGGATCACCAGCTTGCCCACGTCGTGCAGCAGGGCGCCGATACGGAACCAGAACAGCGAGGTGGCGTCCATGCCGCTGACCTCGGCGATGGCGCAGGCCAGCTCGGCCACGCGCTGGCAGTGACCCTGCGTGTACCGGTCTTTCGCTTCGATGGATTCACCCCATCGACGGGCGACGTGAACGAACTCCTGCTCGAGCTGGTCGACGCGGGCGCCGATGTCCCGCAGCTCCGATTGTGCCCGTAGCTGCGAGAAGAGACGGTGCGCGCGGTTGAGTTGCTGCAGCACGTCGCGATTGCGGCCGGTGCGTCGGGCGAGCGCCGCCCGGTCACGGGCGATTTCGGCCAGCAGGAGTTTCTCACTGCGTGCGGTGGCCACTTCCTCCGCCTGCAGCAGATACTGTTCGGCCTCGGCGTATTTCCCGGTGTTGCTGGCGATGACACCCAGCAGCTTGGTCGACTTGGCGATCGCGGAACCATCGCCCAACTGCACGGCCGCGGCCTGTGCGGCGGTCACGGCGCCATGAGCACGTGCATACTCGCCCTGCGCCACCCAGAGTTCGGCCAGGTTGATGTCGAGCTGCAGACGCACATTGACGTCATTCAGCGGCTCGCAGACGCGCACGCCTTCCAGCAGCGCTTCCTCGGCGTCGTTCCAGCGCTTCTGGGCAATGTAGAGCAGGCCGAGATTGTTCAGCGCGACACAGACATCGGTCATGAGACCGAGTGAACGATAGTCATCGAGGCTCACCCGATACTGTCGTTCCGCCAACGCGTAGTCCCCACGGATGTTGGCGAGCACTCCGAGATTCTGCGCGGTCATGGCCGCCAGTTTGGCGTCACCGGCATGCAGGGCCCGTTGGCGCGCGAGCAGATAGAGCCGCTCCGCCTCGTCGAGGTCACCCGTCTGCCAGTGAACCACCGCCTGCACGTTGAACGCATGCCCCGCGGCGGCGTGATCGCCCCACGTCTCGGCCACAGCGAGCGCCCGGTCGAGACAGGTCAGCGCAGCCGGACCATCGCCATCGGCGATATAGGTGCGCGCGATCCAGCGCAGCACATCGCTGGTTTCCCGTGCGTCCTCCGGGCGCTCTAACAACTGCAACGCGGCTTCGTATGCCTGACGGGCAGCCAATCGATGTCCCGCCTTCTCCTCCCGCTGTGCGAGCGCGACGAGATCGTGGAACGGAGCGTGGGGAGGCACGGCCTCCGGTGAGCGATCAGTCATGATACGAAGAGCGGGAATTCAACTGCTCGGCGAGTGTCGATGTGGCGAGCATGGTCACCAGCAGGGCAAGACAAGGCACCACGAGTGGCCACCAGGCGCGGGCGAGATCGGGAAGAGCGTCCTGGATCATGCGTCCCCAGCTCACGGCTGGCTCGGGTATCCCCAGTCCCAGCACTCCCAGTGCAGCTTCGGCAGCCAGGCATTCTCCCAACAACACGACACCCAGGCTGACGATCACGGGCAGGAGGTGCGGTAGCAGATGATGCGAAAGAATACGAAACGGCGACGCACCCAGGGCGTGTGCCGCCTCGTTCCATGGGCGCGCTGCCAGTTGCCGCAATTCCGCATCGATGACACGGCAGACGAATGGCATGGCCAGACATCCCATGGTCATGGCGATCGTGTACGGTGCCAGGGCACCTCCTGCCACGGCCCCGGCAGCCAGGAGTACCAACAGGCGGGGGATGCTACGGAAGGCATCGGACAATGCGAGGAGCATCGCCCTCCACGCCCCTCCGCAGAGCCGGGCCAGGGTCGCCCATGCCACCCCACCGAGCAGTGCCGTCAGTGTGCCGATGGCTGCGATCGTCAGTGATGTTCTGGCTCCGTACAGGACGCGACTCAGGAGATCGCGGGAGGCACTGTCGGTGCCCAGCCGGAAGACAGGTCCCGGTGTCTGTAGTGCGGCGTGCAGCATGTCCTGTGGCGCGGCCGGATCGAACGGCGCGATCCAGGGACCGAACGCGGCGAGCAGTATCATCACGGCGAGCATCGCACCGGGGAGAATCAGGCGACGGTCGAGGGCCGGTCGATTCCATGTGAGAACCGGCCGCACCGGCGCGGGTTGTACCGGTGCGAGCGAATCGAGCGAATCGAGCGAATCGAGCGAAGCCACTGTCATCGTCGGGCTCCTCCACCGAGACGTCTCGAGGAGTGTGCCGCGACCACACGCGGGTCCGCCAAGCCGAGCAGCCACTCCGTGAATACACTGGCCGCGGCCAGGCATAGGGAGGTCACGATCAAGGCGCCAACGACGAGCGGGTAGTCGCGTGAGCCGATGCCGGTCACGATGAGTCGTCCCAGACCTGGCCAGCTGAAGATCGTTTCGGCGACGATGGTGCCGCTGATCAACGCGGGGAACATGAGGCTGATGGTGGTCACGCTCGAAGGCAATGCCACGCGCAGCCCATATCGGGCCCACAGGGTATAGGGCGCGAGTCCCCGCGCGCGCGCCGCCTGTGTGGCGTGTGAGTCCCGCGCGCTCCGTGTGGCCAGGGCCTGTTGCCGGGCCACGATCGCGGACCAGGTCAATGCCAGCGATCCGGCGGGGAGTACGAGATGATGGAGTCGGTCGAGCAGGCGCGTGCCCGCACCACCGGAGTAGACGATCACGGGATCAGCCACACCGCCTACCGGAAACCATCGCGCTTTCACCGCCAGCACCACCAGCAGCAACAATGCGAGCATGAACTCGGGAAGCACCGTGATCGCCGTCAGCGCATGAAATACGACGCGCACGGCTCGATACTCGCCCAGCCATCCCCGCGCGGTGCCTACGAGCAGTCCCAACATCGCCGCGCCCATCAGGGCAGGAATGGCGAGTTGCATGCTGAGCCAGGTGGCGCGGAGGAGTTCTCCGGCAATGGGACGTCCATCGACGAGTGAAGATCCCAGGTCCCCGCGCGCGAGGCCTTCGACATACCGGAGAACCTGAACGGACAATGGCGCATCGAGCGCATACCTGGCGCGAAGCTCCGCGCGTGCTTCGGGCGTCCGTCCCCGTTGCTCGATGGATTGTCCGAGAGGATCACCGGGGAGCATCCGCAGCATGACGAAGCCCGCCATAGTGGCCAGCACCATGACGAGCAGACATCGTATCAGGCCGCGGACCAGCGTGTTCACGAGCCGTCCGTCTCCGGCGCATCGACTCTCCAGTCGGGGATGCCGGCCCACCACGCATCGGCCCGAAGCACCGTCGGATGCACACGCATGCGCAGCAGCGCCATGTTGCGCGGTTCGTACAGCCAGATCGCCGGCGCGTCGCGCACGATCGCGGCGAATGCGCGCCGGAAGAGTGCCCGACGACGAGCCGGATCGAAGGTCGTGGCCGCAGTATCGAACACGGCATCGACCGCGGCATTGTGGTACCGCCCGAAATTGCCGCCGACATCACCACCACGTGGCGATCCCCACACATCGCGCACGGCCATCGGACTCGGATCCGCATGCCACATGTTCAACGCAGTGTCGAAGTCGCCCTTGCCCACGCGTGCGAAGAACTGTGCGGGCTCGAGCGCGGCGACCTGCATGTCGATGCCCCGGGCCCGGAACTGTGCCTGCATGAGGGTCGCGAATCGTTGACGGGTGGCACTCGAGGCGGGAAGAATCACCTCGAAGCGCAGCGGCTGACCGTTCTTCGCGCGCATGCCATTGGCGCCGCGCGCCCAACCCAGCGAATCCAGTGTACGATCAGCGGCGGTGGTGTCGTACGCGATCTGCGCGACGCTGGTATCGGCCTCCGGTACGGCGCGCGTGAATGGACCGAGTGCCACCATGCCCAGTTCCCCGAGCACGTTCTGCACCAGTGCCGGCCGATCGAGACTGGCCGAAAGCGCGACCCGCAGAGGATGTGAAGTGAAGAGATCGCGGCGACGCGGATCGTGAGCCGCGAAATTGAACGCGAGGTAGGCGTAGTCGAGTGAATGATACGGCGCGAGTGTCAGCCCCTTGGTGGCCGTGGCCTGTGCGTAGGCATCGAGGCGGATGGCCTCGAGCATGTCGGCTTCACCTGCCAGGACACGCAGGCTCGCGGCCGCGGCGTCCGGTGTGATGCTCCAGACGATCCGGGCAATGTGAGGCGCACCGCGGTAGTTGCAGGTGTCGGCGTCGAACATGAGGGCCTGACCGCGTGTCCATGCCCCGAACCGATAGCGACCGGAACCGACGGGCTGTCGTGCGAAGTCGGACTGGGCCAGTGTGGCGCGCGGAAGCGGTGCCAGCAGATGCGCCGGCATGATCGCGAGATTGTAGGCCACCTGGAAGAACTGCTCCGGATGACGTCGGGCCCACCAGACGACCGCGGTGAGCGAATCACGCACGGTGACCGAGTCGATGCCGGCAAAGGCACCGGCGTGTGGCGAGGCCACGACGGGATCGGTGTACAGCGCGAAGGAGAACGCCACGTCTTCCGCCCGCACGGGCCGGCCATCATGCCATCGCGCGGTGGAGTCGATGGTGAAAGCGATCGACAACGAGTCGGACGCCCAGCGCCAACCGGACGCTAGTTGCGGCGCAAAGCCCCCATCGCCCACGGTTTCGATGGTGCCGGTGGGGCGTGCGAGCATGTCGAAAAGCAGATCCACGGCCTGTTTGCCCTGCAGCGATGCCACGATGGGCGGAATCAGTGCATCGGGATCGGCGGGGGTGGCGATGGTCAGGACGCCCACGGGCCCTTCGGCAGGCGCAGGCGGCTCGGCGCACGCTGCCATGAGCAGCGCACCGGTCGTCACGATCGCCAGCCCCGTCACGAGCGCGGAACGGATCACCGTGCCGGAACGGATGAGACCACGCGTCTCTTCAGTGGGGTGTTTCATGCGCAGCATCGGCGCCTGGAGTTCGATCAACGGTTCGTGGGGCCGGTTCGCGAGACGCTTGCAATGAATCCCGCACCGACTTGTCGTCATTTCTCATTTCGACTGCTGTGCCCGGCAACTTGAGAGCCTCTATGTGCTTGCGTCACATGACAATGCGCGTGGACCGTGCCGGAAAAGTGACGGCTGACAATTCTGACGAACCGTGCCCATCACGTGATGAAACTCTCAAGTCGGTAGGGGGCCGTGACGAATCTCACCGGCAGGTGGGCTATACCCACCGTCTGACGCGGTTGCGTCGACAACCCTCTCACTCCAAGGATGGACATGTCTATCGGAACCACCACCTTGCCCAAGGTCAGCCTCATCCGTCGTGCGCGCCGCGCCGCCGTGGTGCTTGGCCTGAGCTTGTCCGTCGGAGCGTGCGCCAATGACGCTCCGTCGGCCCCGGTCGCCCCTGAACCTCAGGCGTCGAACGGGTTGCTCGGTTCCACGCTCGGACTCGTGAACGGACTGTTGTCCAATGTCACGGCACTTCTTCGCCTCACTCCGCTCAACGCAACCATCACCCGTTCGGTGACGGTCAACAACGCGACGGGCGGTGTGCTGCTGGTTCCGGAAACGGGACTGGAAGTGATCATTCCGGCTGGTGCTCTGCCAACGAGCCAGATGACGATCACCGTCAAGGCGCTTGCCGGTCGCGCCGTGGCCTACGACTTCGAGCCGCATGGCACGCAGTTCGTGAAGCCGCTGCAGTTCCGCCAGTCGCTCGGGCTGACGCTGTACACGCTGCTCCCGATCAAGCCCTCGCTCAGCGGCGGCTATTTCGCCAATACGAGCCAGGTCAATACGACGACGGGCTCGGCGACGCTCAACGAGGTGATCAATGCCACCGTCGTCGGCGGTACGGTCTACTTCGATATCAATCACTTCTCCGGGTACATGGTTTCGACCGGTCGTTCCTCGGAGCAGTTCGATGAATTCTGAAGCGAGCTCCGGCTACAATGTGATCGTCGGGTGATTGCACGCCCGGAAGTGCAGTAAACACAACAGCAACAACACGCCGCGGATTACACGGATGATGCGGATTGGCACGGGTACTACGGGATCTACCCCGTTTGATCCGCGCCAATCCGCATCATCCGTGTAGTCCGCGGCTGGTTGTTGTAGTTGCAGTTGTTGTTGCTGTCATTGTTTCCGTCTTTCCGTTGCTCCGCCCCGCCGCCGCTCACGGCGTGCGCACGGCCCGCCCTTTGAGAAAGACCTGTCTGATCCGCGTCGTTGCCGTGATGTCGACAAGCGGATTGGCGTCGAGCAACACCAGATCGGCGACACGTCCCGGCGCGATCGCTCCGTGTGTACGCGAACGACCCATCGCGCGCGCCGGTACGATGGTGGCGCTGGCCAGGGCCGCGCCAGGAGACAGTCCCGCCTCGACCAACCGGACCAGTTCCTTGTGAATGTTGGGCAAGGCCTCGGCATCGTTGCCGATCATGCCATCGGTGCCGGCCAGAATCGGAATGCCGAGCGCGAGCGCCCGTCGAGTGACCGCGAGACTCCATTCCCGCATGCCTGTCGCCGTTGTTGGCCGGCCAAGGAAGACTTCCAGCGTCGGTTCCAGATAGGTGCCTCGAGCGCGCATGGCCTGCAGCAAGCGTTCGATGGCCGGCGCATCGGCCGGCACCTGCTCGTAGGGGCCATTGGCGCGATTGAACGAGTCTTCCGGCTTGATCGACGCGGCGCCCTGCCACGAGAGATAGGGCACATGCGTGAGGACATCCACACCTCCGCCCACGAGCTGCAAGGGCCTCGCGGGGAAGACGGTGCCATGGGCTATCACGCGCATGCCCTGCTGGTGTGCCTCGACGATGAGTCGCGCGGCCAGCGCACTGTCGATCATGGCGTAGAGCTTGAGCGCTTCCGCACCAGATCCACGCGCGGCGCTCACCGCACGCACGATGTCGGTGGATGCCGTGACGGCTTGCGCCCACGGCGCCGTACCGAACGCAAACCCCAGGCTGGCGCCGCGGAAGCGTGGATCGACGAAAAAGTCGGGACCCGCCATGACCGACGCGTAGGCGATCTCCGGTCCCATGAGTTCCCCGGCGAGCACGGCCCGCGCATACTCGCCTGCCGTGCGATTGTCGCCGGCCATCGCGTTCACCATGGTGACGCCGCCACGCGCCGCCTGCACGAGCGCGCGCGTCATGCCAGGAGTGAGGTGCACATGATGATCGACCAACCCGGGGATGAGAAAGCCGCCACGGCCGTCGATCCGGACATCGACCGTGTCAGGCATGCGGTCCCCGAGGGTCCCGACCGAGAAAATGGAATCGCCGCGCAGGATGACGCGTCGGTTCGGGGTGACGGTCTGCCCCTGCACGTCGACGACCTGCACATCCTCGATCACCGTGACGGGGGCACGGCGTGGCGCCGCGGCACGCTGGGCCGAGAGCGACGACGTTGCGGCGAGGCCGGCAAGTGACGCCGAGAGCAGGAGCGTGGCGACGGCAGTCGAAGGACGCATGCGAGGCTCGCGGGGAAGGGACGAGTGGATGGTCGGCAGGAAGGTATGAGCCGGGGTGCGGCCGGGCCAGCGCAAAACACGCATCAGACAGGCATTCCCAAGCATCCCACACGCACAAACATGCCGACGCTTGCACTCATCTCTCGCGTCGCTCCTATTAGACGGGATGCGCCGGACCGATGTCCAGGGACCGGTCGAACCCAGGAGGATTCTCGTGTTGCGATCGCTGCAGTTGTCCCCGCTCGTGCTGGCGGCATCCCTGCTTCTCCCGCTGTCGTTGGCCGCGCAGGCCCAGGCTGCCGGTTCACGGAGTGCACCGCCCCGACCGCTGCCGCTCGAAGCCACGCGCAGTTTTGCCCTCGACACGCGTGAAGGCACCTGGCTGTCGGTGGACGTGAGTCCCGACGGCAAACAGATCGTATTTGACATGCTGGGCGATCTGTACCTGATGCCGTTCACCGGTGGGGAGGCCACACGGATCACCAGCGGTCTGGCATTCGATGCACAGCCGCGGTTCAGCCCCGATGGCAAGTCCGTGGTGTTCATCTCCGATCGCCAGGGCGCGGACAATGTGCACACCATCGATCTTGCCACGCAGGAGATCAGGGAGATCACGCGCGGTCGCACCAATGTGTATCTGTCGCCGGAGTATTCGCCCGATGGTCAGTACATCGTGGCCAGCAAGGGCGGCTTCCGCGGCGCTCTGCCGACACTGTGGATGTACCATGTGCGCGGAGGCACTGGTGTGCCGTTGTACACGGCGCCGGCCAACGCCGCGCCGGGCACGGCGGTACAGCAGGCCGGTGCGGCCTTCAGCCCCGACGGTCGCTCTTTGTGGTACACACAGCGTACCGGAGCGTGGAACTACAACGCACAGTTCCCGCAGTATCAGGTATGGACATACGATCGAGAAACGGGTGAGCGCGAGATCCAGTCCACCCGCTATGGATCGGCGGTGCGCCCCACGCTGAGCCCCGACGGCAAGTGGCTCGTGTACGGTTCACGCTATGAGAACAAGACGGGCCTGCGCATTCGCGATCTGTCGTCGGGTGATGAACGCTGGCTGGCCTATCCCACACAGCGCGACGAGATGGAAACACGCGCGCCGCTCGACGCCTTGCCCGGCATGAGTTTCACACCCGATTCCAAGGAGATCGTGGCGAGCTATGGCAAGAAACTCTGGCGTGTGGCGGTCGACGGCAGCGGGCAGACGGAGATACCTTTCCATGTGAAAGCCGATGTGGCGGTCGGACCGGAAGTGTTCTTCAACTATCCCATCTCCGACAGCGCCCGGTTCACCGTGCGTCAGATCCGGGATGCGGTCATGTCCCCCGACGGGAAGCAGTTGGCCTTCATCTCGCTCGACAGACTCTATGTCATGGACTGGCCGTCGGGCACGCCGCGACGTGTTTCCGCGCTGGACGATATCGAAGCGGAACCGGCATGGTCGCCCGACGGACGGTCGCTGGCCTGGATCACGTGGACAAACAATGGCGGACGTCTCTATCGCACCGCACTGACGGCCGGTCGTGCAACACGAGTGACGCCGGTGAGCGCCATGGCCGGAACGTATCGGCAACCGGTGTGGTCGCCGAATGGTGCGCGCATCGTGGTGCTGCAGTCGGGAGCGCAGGGGCGACGGGATCAGACGGGAGTGACGGGCACGACCCAGCTCGTGTGGTTCCCGGCCAACTCCACGAACGCGGCTGGAGAAGCGGGCACGTTCATCGCCCGTGCCGGTGGTCGCAACAAGCCGCACTTTTCGCGTGACACCACGCGCATCTATCTCTCGTCCAACAACGGACTCGTCTCCATCCGCTGGGACGGAACCGACGAACAACGTCATCTGCGTGTGGTCGGTGGAGCCGGGGATGGTGCGGTGGATGACGATCACGGACACACCGACCTGACCGTGGCCGAGCTCGAATTGCAGCGATTCCCGGAAGAGCCCAATTCCCCGGGGCCGCCGGCGCAACTCGTCATGATCTCGCCGAATGGCGACGTCGCGCTCGCGCAGATCAATCAGGATTTCTACACCATCACCATTCCGCCGCGCGGCACGCAGGCCACCGTCAACATCGCCGATCCGAACACGGCGAGTTTCCCCGCGCGCAAAATCACCGATATCGGGGGACAGTTCCCGGCATGGTCGAGCGACGGCAAACGCATTCACTGGTCCATCGGCAATGCCTTCGTGTCGTTCGATACCGACTCGGCGGCCGCGCGGGATGCGGCCATCGCCGTCGCGCGCCGCGACAGTGTGCCGGAGAGTGCGCGTCCACGTCCCTATGTACCGGTCGAACAGCGCATCGTCATGCAGGCCGCGCGCGATATCCCCTCGGCCACGGTGGTGCTGCGCAATGCGAGACTCGTCACCATGAAGGGAGAGGAAGTCATCGCGCGTGGCGATGTGGTCGTGAAGAACAACCGGATCGCGGCCATCGGTGCGGCGGGCACGGTGGCTGTACCCGCCGGAGCCACGGAAATGGATCTCGCCGGCGCCACCGTCATTCCCGGATTCGTGGACACGCATGCGCACCTGCGCGCCGAACGCGGTTCGATTCACGAAACCCAGCCGTGGGCCTATCTGGCGAACCTCGCGTTCGGCGTCACCACCACGCGTGATCCGCAGACCGCCACGACCGATGTGCTCACGTATCAGGACCTGGTGGAAACGGGACAGATCATCGGCCCGCGTATCTACTCCACGGGCCCCGGGATCTTCAGCACCGACAACATCCGCGATCAGGAGCACGCGCGCAGTCTGCTCAAACGTTACAGCAGCTACTACGACACCAAGACGATCAAGATGTACGTGTCCGGTGTCCGTCAGGTGCGCCAGTGGATCATCACGGCCGCCCGTGAACAACAACTGATGCCCACCACCGAAGGTTCACTCGACGTGAAGCTCAATCTCACGGAGACACTCGACGGCTATCCGGGCCTGGAGCACTCCATGGGCATCGTGCCACTCGGGGCGGACATCGTCGATTTCCTGGCCTGGTCGAAGCGCACGTATACGCCCACATTGCTGGTGAACTACGGCGGTCCGTGGGCGGAGAACTACTTCTACACGAAGGAAGATCCATGGGCCAATCCGAAGTTGCAGCGCTTCACGGCCTACGAGGAACTCGCACTCAAGACCCGTCGTCGTATGGCGAGCATGCCGAATGGCGGGACGGCCGGCGGCTGGTTCCGCGACGACGAATACATCTTCCCGCAACTCGCCACCGAAGCCGCGAAGGTGCTGCATGCCGGCGGCCGCATCGGTATCGGCAGCCACGGACAGTTGCAGGGGCTGGGCTATCACTGGGAAATGTGGGCCATGGCCACCGGTGGTCTCACGCCGCACGAAGTGCTGCGGGTCTCCACCATCGTCGGCGCAACGGCGCTCGGTTTGCAGAACGACCTGGGTTCGCTCGAGGTGGGTAAGCTGGCCGATCTGCTGGTGCTCGATCGTGATCCCACCACTGACATCCGGAACTCCGGCAGCATCCGCTATGTGATGAAGAACGGACGCCTGTACGACGGGAACACGCTGGCCGAGCAGTATCCGACCAGGCGCCCTGGTCCGGACGTGCCCAATCGGCCCATCGCGCCGAACACGAAAGCCGGCACTGGGAACTGACCCAGTGCCGGCGGGAAGACATGCGCCACGATGTGTGCTACGATGTGTACTACGACGTACGATGGCGTGGATTCAGCGTTTGGTGACCGGCGGCGTGGTGGACGTTCCACTGCCGCAGCGGGTGAACTGCACACGCACGGCTCCCGTGGCTCCGTTGCTCACCTGACCGGTGAGGGCGCCCGCATCGAAGGCGGGGTCGGAGCTGCAGCCCGATGGGGAGTTCATGGCCGTGACAGTGGCCACGGCGATATCGAGCGTGAAGGTGGTGGGTTGCCCACTCACCGCCTGGTCGCCCGAAACCGCGAGACTCACACCGAGTGAGCCATTGAGTTGCAACGTGCCTCCGGGAAACGTGCGATTGCTGGCCAGTGTACCGGTGGTCGTGAACTGCCCGGTGAGATTGGCCGTGCGGGTGAGGATCGCCGAGCCGCGCGAGGAACGGGTTTCGATGGCCACCACGGTGTTGTCGAGTGTGCTGGCGCTCGTGGCGGTGAGATAGCGGTACTCGAAGCTGCCGTTGACGATGGTGCGCACCAGGGAATCGCCCTTGGTGGCACTCACGGTGTAGTTCGAGTAGGTCAGACGATACCCATACACGCCGCCCGCGTCCTGCAGGCGAATGCTGCCGGCTACCGTGCCCGTGGCGCCGTTGCTCGTGAATGTGCAGGACGCGGCCGTGTACTGTTGCGTGCGGTCGTCGGGGATGCCGTTGCCGTTGCTGTCGGCCCCACCGGTGACCGTGGGTGTGCACGGAGGCTGTGCGCTGCCGAGACCGGGGAGCGAGGGGGCAGTGATGAAACGCAACTGGCGCTGCGCATCGCTGGCGGCGGCACTCATCATGCCGGCCACGAATTGTGAATCGGCCGACGATAGTCGCAGGGGGCTGCCACCAGATGATCCATCGGGACCGACGACCTTGTCGCCGCCGCTGCACGCCGTCAACAGCGCCGCAACGACGAGCGAAAGCAACAGGCGGCATCCACTCAGGCGCGGATGCACATGTGCGTGCTCATGGGAAGACAAGTGAAGGCGCATCAGAAGCGGACCCCCGCCGTGAATGGAATGGACTGAAAGTCCCCGACGGTGATGTATCGGGCCTCGATGAAGATCCGCGAAGTGAGCCGCAGCCCCACTGTGGCAATGCCTGCCACATCGGTGGTGGAGGCGAAGATGTCGTTGGCGCCCACGCCCTGTTGACCGGCCGGGCCATCGGCCTGGAAGCGATAGACACCGACGCCGGCACCGATATAGGGCTGGATGCCGGGCGTGCGACGCAGGGCGAGTTCGGCCGAGAGGCTGCCGCCGACGTGTGTGAGTGTGGCCTGTGTCAGGGCCGCGCCGGAACCCAGGGCCAAAGGCGTCTGCGAAAATCGGGACCCGGCGATGTCGGCGCGGAGGGAGAGCCCGTCGCGCACCGACAGGAGTCGCCACGCCAGTCCCGCTGTCAGGCCGGTGCCGAAGCCCAGTGAAGCGCTGGCGGCACCGCCGTAGAGACGAAGGCCCCCGTCAGTGAAGGGTACGGGACGTCCCGTCGCGTTCCGGGATCGTGAGGTCCCTGAGGCGGACGCGCCACCCGAGGACGGAGCGGCGCCGGTCGAGCCCTGTGAGGCACCCTGCGTGGTGCCTGCGGGTTTGGCCGGCGCGGTGGTCTTTGCCGGCGTGGACGTCGTACCCGTGGAGGGCTTGGTCGTCGTCGGCTTCGTCGTGCTGGCGCCCTTCGTCGACGCTTTGGTCGTCGTGGGCTTCGCCGTGCTTGTGCCGGTGGTTTTGGTCCCGGTGGCTTTGGCGCTGCCGCCTTTTGTGCTGCCGGCTTTCGTGGCACTCGAATCAGGCTTGGTGCCGCTGCTCTGGGCCCGGCCTGATGCGGGCATCATGCACAACGCCATGATCACGGTGGTCCCGACGGCGGCTCGCGCTACGACGGGAGAAAATGCCCGGAACATAAGTCCGATGCTCTGGTCGGTATCGACCGGAATGTGTGAAATGGATCACGGAGCGGGGCGGTCAGCATTCTGTGGGTTCGCCGGCCCGGAGGCAAGCTCGACGATTCCGATTGTGCCGGGATCGATACGGACCCGCGGAATGAAGGAGCCTTCGTGACGGCATTCCACGTCGTTCCGCGCAATGCAAAGCGAGGCACAGCAGTCCACGGGCCAGTCCACGGCAGGCCAGTCCACCACGGTGCACAGCCATGCCGGACAGCCACGCTTCACCGCCACGCTTCGATCCTCCTTCCGATCTCTCATGCGACCGCTTCATCGCCCGTTTCATCGTACCTGCATCGGCACGCCCGCCACGATAGCCACGACGGCGGCACTCCTTGGTACGCTCTTCCTGACGGCGTGTGGGGGCGGCGGTAGTGATGGTGGTGGTCCCCAGACGCCCACGACTCCCACCACTCCGACAACGCCTACTGGCAGCTTTCTGCTCTCGGTACTCGGCCCGGTGAGCGTGGCGGCTGGGCAATCGGGAACGGCAACGCTCGTTCTCACGCGACTCAGTGGCTTCACCGGCGCGGTCACGGTCACTGTCCCCTCGTCTCCCACGGGCATCACGGCGACGGTGGTGGGCTCACCGACCACCTCCAACGGTCTTTCGGTGACCATCAGTGTGGCGGCGACTGTGGCAGCGGGCACGTATACGGTGCCCATTCGTGGCAGCGCGGCCGGTGTCACGGATCAGAATGCCTCGATCACGGTCACGGTATCCGCCGCGCAACCGGCGGGGTTCACGTTGAACGTCGACCCCGTGGAGTTCGAATTGCCGGCGGGCAATGGCTGGACGGGTTACGGCATCGTCAGCATCACGCGGGCGGCTGGCTTCACGGGGGCGGTGAGTATTTCCGTGACCGGGTTGAGTGGCGTGGCCGGTGCCGTGGTCGCGCCGAGTCCGGCCACGATCGCCGCATCCGAGACGGCCACCAATCTTGCCGCCATCACACTCGACGGCGCCGCGCCCGGTGTGTACACGGGCACCGTGCGCGCCGCGGCCACCGGCTTCGGCGAACAGACGGCCACGGTGCGGGTGCGGATCTCGGCGCCGAGCACGGGCAACATCAGCTGGAAGTTCTGCAACGCGAGTCGGGTGCCGCGCTTCTTTGCCGTCAAGGACGGCAGCGGCGCGTGGCGGCACATCGTACCGGCCGGTCCGGCGGCTGCGTCGGGTACCACTCCCACCACCTTCAACTTCTCTCTCTCTCAGGCGAACGCCGGCATCGCCATGGTGAACCTCGGGGAGAAGATGAGCAGCTCGCCACTCATTCAGGGATTCCGTTGGGATGTGTTCTATCTGACGGCCCAGGAAGTCGCCGAACAGGCCGCGGAGGAATGTGTGCGGTGGCCCGAGGTCACCACACGCACGGCCAGCGCCACGGTGAGCGGCTATCAATCGTTCGATGCCATGCTGGGCAGTGCGAGTCGTTATGCGTTGGTGAACGTGGGCAGCACCGGGACGGCCAGCACGACACTCACGGCATCGACCATCCGGCCGGGAAGTTTCGATCTCTTCCTCACGCGTTCCTCGTTCAGCGGCAGCACACAGGATCCCATCGCCGTGCAGTCGATCATCCTGCGACGTGGACTCGACCCGGCGAGTGGCACCACACTGCCGGCACTGAACTTCGCGAGTGAAGGATTCACGCCGGCCACGGGCACGGTCACCTTCGGCAACACCACCGGCGAATCGTTCTTCGTGGCGCAGAATTTCCTGACCGGCAATGCGCTCAACGCCTTGATGAGCGCCACCGGGAACTACCCGCTGACGAATCGCATCTGGTACGGTGTGCCGGCCTCGCGTCTGCAATCCGGCGACTTGCATCAGATCGTGGCCACCACCAGTACCGCGGCTTCCCGTCGTGCGGTCATCGCGTTTGCCGATCAGGTCTCCAGTCGTACGTTGGACTTCGGTGTGGCGCTGCCCCGACCGACCGTGGCGGCGGGGACAGGAGCCACGCCATGGATCATCCGCGCGACGGGCTCCGTTCCCGCCGACTACAATGCGCGGGCCTCGCTCTATCTGCGCGAAACGATCGCCGATCCGCGGGCGTTCATGATCGTCGCGTCACGCGGCTATCTGGGTGGTTCCGGCAGCTACGACATCGGCATTCCCGATCTCTCCGCGGCAACCGGTTTCACGGCGTTCTGGAATGCACGCCGTGGCGCTTCTCTGCAATGGACAGTCACAGGAGGAGAGGGGGATCCTGGTTCCTCCGAAGAGGTCTTCTGCATGCAGGTCGGTATCTGCCCCGTGAAGGCAGTGCGTGGGGCGGTGTACAAGTCGGCGCAGGCAACGGGAACGGTGACGGTGCCCTGACAGGACCGGAGATACGACGGGGCGTGCGGCGCGGTGTGGTTGCCCGCGCCGCATGGTGCTACACTCCGGGATGTCCGAGAACGGGACGTCTCACATGCCGCGCGCCTCCCAGCGCGAACACGCGTCGCGCGAACACTGGCTGGCGCTCGCGGCCTGTACCGTCGCGGCGTTGACATTGCTCTGGCCGTTGCTCGGCGGGCAGATCCTGTTTGGTGGCGGCCGGTCGGACATGTTCATCGCCGGCTATGCGTTCCGCCTCTTCGGTGCCGAATCGTTTCTCGCGACAGGGCAGATCCCTCAGTGGAATCCGTATCTGTTCGGGGGACTGCCGTATATCGGCGCGATGCACGGCGACATCTTCTATCCAACGGCCTGGCTCAGATGGATCATGCCGGTGGATCTGGCGATCACGTTCGGCATGGCATTGCACTTCGTGCTGGCCGGCTGGTTCACCTATCGATTCGGTCGGGCCCTTGGTCTCGGCATGGGTGCGTCGCTCTTTGCCGGCATCGCCTATGAATTGACGGGCATCGTCGCCTCGCAGATGAGCCCCGGACACGACGGCAAGCTGTTCGTCTCCGCGCTCACGCCGCTGGCGTTCTGGGTGTTGCTGCTGGCCATCCGCCACGCCAGACGCTGGGCGTTCGGCCTGTTCGCGATCGTCGTGGCGCTCATCGTGCTGGGCCACTATCACATGGCCTATTTTCTCCTCCTGGCCCTGGGACTGTGGGCGGTGTACCTGACGTTCTGGGACCCCGAACGCCCGCACCGTGCCACGCCGGGGCGATCATGGATGCCCCTGGTCTGGTCGCTCGGCGCAGTGATCGTGGGATTCGGAATTGCCGCACTTCAGGTGTTGCCGTTTCTCGCATATATCCCATTCTCGCCGCGAGCGGACGGTGGGCCGGATACCGGATGGCAGTTCGCCACCAGCTACGCGCTGCCGCCGTCGGAGATCATGACGTTGTTGCTCCCGCAGTTCAATGGCGTACTGGAGCGCTACTGGGGCAGCAATCCCATCAAACTGCATACCGAGTACATGGGTGCACTGCCACTCGCCCTGGCAGCCCTGGCTCTCGGCGATGTGAAGCGTCGGCGTCTGGTCGTGGCTCTCACCGTAGGTGGGCTCTTCTTTCTGCTGCTTTCGTTCGGCGGACATACGCCGTTCTATCGGCCGTTCTACGAGTTGCTGCCGTTGCTGAAGAAGATCCGCGCCATGGGCATGGTGTTCTATCTGCCGGCGTTTTTTCTCTGCTTGCTGGCGGGCATCGGGATGGATCGCCTGGTGGAACGTCGTGTGCCAATACGCACGGTGCTTGCCGTAGCCGGCTTCGTGGTGATCATTGCGGGGCTGGGCGCCGCGGGGGGCCTGCAGGGGCTGGCCGAGTCACTGGCGATTCCGCAGCGTATGGGAGCGGTGGCCGCCAATGCGCCGGATCTTCGCGCCGGCGCCATTCGATTGCTGGTGTTTGCCGTCGCCGCGCTGGTACTGCTCTGGGCCACGGCAGTGGGTCGCCTGACACGTGTGGTGGCGATCCCGGCGCTGACCGTGGTGATGATGGCGGATCTCTGGAGCATCGACCGTGTGTTCTACGTGTTCTCACCACGTGCGAAGACGCTCTTTGCGGACGATCAGATCACCTCCCGGCTGCGGGACGTGAAACCGCCGTACCGCGTGCTCGATGCCGGCGACAGCTATGGCTGGTCGCTGCTGATGGCCTATCGCATTCCCGTGGCGCGTGGCTACCACGGGTTCTCGCTGCAGCGTTACAACGAACTGGGCGGCGCGCAGGAGGGGTGGCGCAATCTCTACTCGCAGAGTGTGCTCGACCTGCTCGCCATTCGTTATCTCGTGCTACCCGACACACAGACGGTGCCGGGGTTCACCAGAGTCGTCGGTCCGATCACTACGACCTTCGGAACTCCCGCGGTGCTGTACGAAAGCACGGAGCCGCCGCCGTATGCGCGGGTGACGCGAGCCGTCGCCACGTTGCCGGAGGCGCAGATCGTGCCCACCCTGGTCGATCCACGATTCCCGACGCGCGATCTCGCGCTGCTTCCCGATACGGTCGCTACACCGGTGCCCACGGTCACGACACCACCCTTTGCGAAATCGACCGTGGCCGCACAGGTGACCGACTGGACGCCCGGCAACATGATCATATCGCTTACGGGGAGCGACAGCATCACCAGTCAGCTCGTCGTGTCGGAGAACTGGTATCCCGATTGGCGTGCCGAAGTGGACGGAAAACCGGCTGTCGTGCGCCGGGCCGATCATACGCTGCTCGCGGTGGACCTGCCGCCCGGGGCACGCAGCGTGACGCTGCGTTTCGATTCCGCGAGTTATGCGCGCGGCAAGACGATCAGCCTGATCTCACTGCTGGTGGCGATCGGCATGATCGTCCTGCCGTGGATCATGACGCGACAGCGATCGGCCCGTGCGGCGTAGTCGTCCCGGCGATTCGGCAGGCGAGATCGAGCAGCATCTCATCATTGCCTCGTGAGGCGATGAGGGACAGCCCCACCGGACATCCGTCGATCATGCCCATCGGCAGGGAGACCTGAGGCAGGCCACCAAGTCCGGCGATGCAGAGCAGGGCGAGCGATCGTTCACGGATGGTGACGGTCTCCGCGAGTGGCAGACCACGGAGGGGCGCCGCGCCGGGCACCGTGGGCAGCACCAACACCGCGTTGTCGGCCAGCAACGCATCGAGATGCGCCTGAACGCGGGCGCGTTCGCGCGTCATCCGTCCAACTTCGTCCGTCGTCACTTTCGATGCGGCTTCGAAGCGGGGCGCGATCTGCGGGCCGAAGGTTGGTTGTGCCTCGCGCACCCACGGCCCATGTGTCTGCCATATCTCGGCGAACTGCAGCACACGGAACACTTCATACCATGCGGGCAGACCCTCGGCGCTCACCGTCACCGGACGCACGGATCCGAGCAGCATGCTCACGCGCTGGACCGCCGGCAACAGGGCGTCGTCGACACCGGGCATGGTCTGGGCGAATGCGTCGGCCGCGTAGAGCAGCGCACCCGGTGTAGCGGCGGGGTTTGGTGTATCGAACAGCACCTGTCCAATACGGCGCAGCATGTCGGCATCGCGTGTGAACCAGCCACAGGTATCGAACGAGGGCGCCAGCGGACAGACGCCATCGAGTGAGATACGGCCGTGCGTAGGGCGAATTCCGTAGATGCCGCAGAAACTTGCCGGTGCGCGCACGGAGCCGCCGGTATCACTGCCGATGGCAAAGTCCACGAGGTTGCCTGCCACCGCACTGGCGGAACCGCTCGACGATCCACCGGGCACACGATCGGGCGCCGCGGGATTGATGGGCGTGCCGTAGTGCGCGTTTTCGCCGGTGAGACTGAACGTCATCTCTTCGGTGTGCGCCTTGCCCACCATCGTGGCGCCCGCGGCGAGCAGACGGGTGAGCACCGGCGCATGTCGCGCGGCGGGTTCGTGCGTGCGCAGCCAGTCGGGGCTGCCGAATCCCGTGCGATGGCCCGCCACATCGAAGTTGTCCTTGAGGGCGAAGGTCAGTCCGTCGAGAGAACCGTGGCCGGTGGGCGCCAGTTCGACGTGGGTGTGCCGACAGAAGGCACCGAGTGTATCGCGATCGAGGATGCTCATGATATGCGGAGAACTAACTCCGAAATAATTCAGGCAGGTCGCGCGCTCCATGGATCACGCGCAGAATATCAATAGGTGATCGCTCCGCGTCGTACACCACCAGAAAGCCGAGAACCGGCCACCACCGTATGTTGTCGTCGGTGAATTCCGGTTTGCGTCTCCCGATGGCCGGGGCTTTGCTCAAGGACTCGAAAGCGTCGAGAAACTTGTCGTGAACATGAAGTGCTCGATCTATGCCATCCTGTGAAGCGATGAAGTACACAATCCCTTTGATGTCTGCTTCTGCGATCGCGGTGATCGTGTAGCCAGTCATGCGGTTCGACGAGCCGAAATCGACTTGCGGATGCGCTCCATCGCTGTCGGTCCATCGCTGACGCGGCCGGCGTCACGATCTTGAATGCCTTCACTCACGAGCCGCTGGATCTGGGCGCGCGCCTTCTCTATCAACTCGACCGGCAACTGTGCGCGTTCTTCGTCACTCAGTTCCCCGTAGAGAGCCTTTTCGAGCAAACGGGCGTGCTCGCGTTCTTCCAGCAGCCGCAGGCCCTCGCGGACCACTTCGCTGGCGGTTCGGTATCGGCCCGAGCCGACCAGGGAATCAATGAACTGCTCCTGGGCGGCGGGCACTGAAACGTTTCGTGTCTGTCGGTCTGCCATGCTCTGACACTACTGGAATCTGGAGGGTGTGTCAATATTCGCCACAATCATTCCTGCCCCTCCTCCGCAAGACCTGCGTTCCCCTACGCCTTCCGCACCCTCGTCGCCACCACGTAGAACCCCGTTGCCACGCCGAGCGTGATGAGCAACACCACCCACTCCGCCTGCGTGATGCTCGTCAGCAGCCAGGTGATCAGGGCGATGGTCACGAACGGGATGATCGGACCGCCGGGCACGGCGAAGGGCATCGCGCCTTCCTGACGAACACCGCGACGACGCAGCACCACCGTAGCCGCTGCGCAACCGGCATACAACAACAGCGCCGCGAGATTGGAGATCACGGCCAGCGCCTCGAACGAATTGAACACCGCCAGCGTGCACACCAGTGTGGTCTGCAGCAGGATGGCCACGTGCGGCGTGCGCCACGTCGGATGGATCGATCCCACCACCTTGGGCAGCAGCCCGTCTTCGGCGAACCGGTACAACGCCCGCGGCACGGCCAGTGTCATCCCGCTCACATACCCGAACATCGAGATGGACGCGCCGATCAGCAGCAGCAGACGACCCGGTGTGCCCAGGAACGATTCGGCCGCGAACGCCAACGGCGCCGCCGTGCTGGTGGCCAGCCGGTCACCCAGCAGCCCGGCGGCCACGAGATGCACCGCGAGGTACAGCAACGTCACGCCGATCATCGCGATGGCCAGCGCACGCGGCACCGTGCGCGCGGGATCCTTCACTTCACCACTGGGCACCAGTGCCGTCTCCACGCCGCTGAACGCGAACACCAGCACGATGGCTGCGCGGGCCATGCTCGAGGCACTCGGCATCTCGTGCACCGCGATGTTCTCCGGCTGGATGAAGAACACACCGATGCCCACGAACGCGATGAGCGGCAGGAGCTTCGCGATACTGGCCACCATGATCAGCTTCGTGCCCTGTTCCACACCGCGCATGTTGATGAGCGCGAGCAGTACGAACATCGCCACGATCACCGGCACACGGATGTTCTCCACGCCGAACAGCGCGCCCAGGCCTTCGGCAAATGCCGACGACACACCGGCCACCGCCGTGGTTCCCAGCATCCAGAGCAGCACACCAGCCAGGAACCCCACGTAGCGGCCGAACACCGCCTCCACGTACGCGTAGGGCCCGCCGGTGAGCGTGATGCGACTGCCCGCTTCGGCGAAACAGAGCACCACGCATCCCATCACGGCGGCGCAGATGAGATAGACGAATGGGGCGGCCGGACCGGCGGCCGCTGCCGCACTCGCCGGCAGGCGGAAGATGCCACCACCGACGGTGACGTTGAAAATGCTGGCGGCGAGCCCCCAAACACCAACCGCGCGGACGAGTTCTCGTCCGCGCGGCGATGAGGCTACCGATGATGTCTGATCAGGCACGTGACAGGATCGGGATGAGCAGCAGAGCCACGATGTTGATGATCTTGATCAGCGGGTTGATGGCCGGGCCGGCCGTATCCTTGTACGGATCACCCACGGTATCGCCCGTCACCGCGGCCTTGTGGGCTTCCGAGCCCTTGCCGCCATGATGGCCTTCTTCGATGTACTTCTTGGCGTTGTCCCACGCGCCACCACCGGTGCACATCGAAATGGCCACGAAGAGGCCCGTCACGATCGTGCCCATGAGCAGGCCGCCAAGGGCCGCGCCGCCGAGCAGGATGCCCACGAGTGCCGGGATGACGAGCGGCAGCAGCGACGGCAGCATCATCTCGCGGATGGCCGCCTTGGTGAGCAGATCCACCGCGCGGTCGTACTGCGGCTTCTGCGTGCCCTTCATGATGCCCGGCAGTTCCTTGAACTGACGACGCACTTCCTGCACCACCGCGCCGGCCGCACGACCCACTGCCTGCATGGCCGAGGCGCCGAACAGGTAGGGGATCATCCCGCCGATGAGCAGACCGATCACCACCTTCGGATCGTCGATCGAGAACGACACACTCGTGCCGAGGTGTTCACTCAGCTTGCTCGAGTAGTCGGCGAAGAGCACCAGCGCCGCGAGACCGGCCGAACCGATCGCGTATCCCTTGGTGACGGCCTTGGTGGTGTTGCCCACCGCGTCGAGGCTCACCATGATCCGCTCGGGCTCGCCGTGGAACTCGCCCGACATCTCGGCGATGCCCGCCGCGTTGTCGGCCACCGGACCGAACGTGTCCTCGGAGACGACCACGCCCGTGGTGGCGAGCATGCCCATGCCCGCGAGGGCGACGAGGTAGAGCGTGAACTGGGTGTTGCCACCACCGAGACCGATGGCC
>NZ_JBBCJO010000013.1 GCF_037190085.1 Gemmatimonas aurantiaca | reverse complement strand
GGCCGCCCCACGACTCACACCACGAGATTCAACAGTCGCTTCGGGACGAAGATCACCTTGCGGGGTGCTCCCGTGACGAACCGGGCCACTGTTTCATCGGTCATGGCGAGCGCCAGCGCCGCGTCCTGCGTGATATCGGCCGGCGCGCGGAGCTTCCCGCGCACCTTGCCGTTCACCTGCACGACCAGGTCCACCTCGTCGTCGACGAGGAAGGCTGCGTCGAAGGTGGGCCATCCGGCGTCGAAGACGCTCGTCGTATGTCCCAGCGTTTCCCAGCATTCCTCGGCCAGGTGAGGAGCGTAGGGCGCCACGAGCTGAACCAACGGCTCGACTTCCGCCCGATGCGGCACCCGCTCCCCCCGACGGACGGCGTTCATGTACTCCATCATCGCCGCGATGGCGGTGTTGTAGCCCAGATTCGCCGTGTCTTCCCCGACCTTTCTGATCGTGCGATGCAACTTCCGAATGACGTCCGGATCGGGCGTTCCGTCACGATCTGCATCGCGCACCGATGCCCAGAGGCGATCGAGGAAACGCCGCACCCCGCTGATGCCCTGATCGCGGAAATCGCCGCCTTCTTCGTACGGTCCGAGAAACATCAGATACATGCGGAACGCGTCGGCGCCCCATTCATCCATGTACTGATCGGGGTTGATGACATTCCCCTTCGACTTGGACATCTTCGCGCCTTCGCGGATGATCATCCCGTGGGCGCGGAACCGGGTGAACGGCTCCTCGAAATCGATGTGCCCCGCGTCCTTCAGCACCATGGTGATGAAGCGCGAATACAGCAGATGCAACACCGCATGTTCGTTGCCGCCGATGTACGAGTTCACCGGCAGCCATGTCTTCGTGCGCGCCGCGTCGAACGGCACGTCGTCGCGGGTGGCACTCGGATAACGCAGGAAGTACCACGCGCTGTCGAGGAACGTGTCCGACACGTCGGTTTCGCGACGCGCGGGCTTTCCGCACGTGGGGCACGGTACGCGATACCATTCCTCGTGACGGGCGAGCGGCGAGATTCCCGAGTCGTCCGGCTTGAAATCGGGGATGAACGGCAACTCGACCGGCAACTGCGACTCGGGCACCGGCACGGCGCCGCAGTCGTCGCAGTAGATGATCGGAATCGGCGGGCCCCAGTACCGCTGACGGGAGATGCACCAGTCGTGCAGACGATAGTTCGTCACGGCCGTGCCATGTCCACGCTCGGCGAGCCAGGCGATCACCTGGCGCTTCGCATCGCGCACAGCAAGTCCGTCGAACGGTCCCGAATTCACGAGACGGCACTCGTCATCGTCCTCGGTGAATGCGACGTCCCCCAGGGGCGTGTTGGCCTGATGATCGGCGGCGGCCACCACACGCACGATGGGCAGCCCGAACACCTGCGCAAATTCGAAGTCGCGCTCGTCGTGGCCCGGCACGGCCATGATCGCTCCGGTGCCATATTCCATGAGCACATAGTCGGCGATCCAGATGGGGATGTTCTGCCCCGTGGCCGGATTGACGGCGTAAGCGCCCGTGAAGACACCGGTCTTGTCCTTGCTGCTCTTGCGCGACACCAGATCCTGCCTGGTGGCGCGTTCCTGATAGGCCGTGACCTCCGCGCGCTGCGCATCGGTGGTGATGGTGCCCACCAGCGGATGTTCCGGCGCCAGCACGAGGTACGTGGCGCCGAAGATGGTGTCGGCGCGTGTCGTGAACACGGTGATGCGGGCATCCCGGCCATCGACATCGAACGTGAGTTCGGCGCCTTCCGATTTGCCGATCCAGTTGCGCTGCGCCTGCTTGGTGATGGGCGACCAATCGAGCCAGTCGAGGTTGTTCAGCAACCGCGGCGCGTACTCGGAGATGCGGAAGAACCACTGCTCGAGGAAGCGCTGTTCGACGGGCGTGCCGCAGCGTTCACACAGTCCCCCTTCCACCTGCTCGTTGGCGAGCACGGTCTTGTCGGTGGGGCACCAGTTGACGGCGGCAGCCTTCTTGTATGCCAGCCCCTGCTTGTGCAGTTGCAGGAAGACCCACTGCGTCCACTTGTAGTAGTCCGGTCGCGACGTGTCGACTTTCTGATGCCAGTCGACCATGAAGCCGGCGCGTTCGAGCTGCCGCGTGAAGTTCGCGACATTCTTCGGCGTGAGCTCCATGGGATGCGCGCCGATCTTGAGCGCATAGTTCTCGGAGTGGATGCCGAATGCATCGAAGCCGAGGGGCTGGAACACGTCGTGCCCGATCAGCCGATGGAAGCGCGCCGAGATGTCGCTGCCGGTGAAGGCAAAGAGGTTTCCGACGTGCAGCCCTTCGGCGCTCGGATACGGAAACATCATGAGCGCGTAGAACGGGCGCTCCGGGTCATCCAGTCGGGCGGTATTCGTGGCGCGTTCAGCCCAGCGGGTCTGCCACCGGGGCTCGATGGATCGCGGCTCGTACGGGGTCGGCGTGGCGTTTTCGGACATCCATGCAAGTTAAGCACTCCGGGGGACTACGGGGGTGTGGCATCCGGCGTGCGGCTTTGGAGGTGAGGTGTGGCATCCGGCCGGGGGCGTCGTGGGCGACGCGCCGGCCGCGGAGGGCGGCCCCTCGCCGCTTGCTGCGGGGGCGCCGGGGTTGCCCCCGGCGTGCCCCCGCAGAGGCGGCTCGGAACCGCCCCCGGGCCCGGCTTGGTCCGACAGGCGCGCGTCAGCCGGACGGTCGGAGGCGGGGCTGGCCGCGGGGGCTGGCCGCAGGGCTGGCGGGCTGTCGCAAACCCTGCAGGGCGCGCGCCGGCAGCCCTGCAGCCCTGCGTTCGCTTAGTGATAGTCTCGGTCGTTGAGCCAGACCCCCGCCCCGCAGGCCGGCGTCGGCGGGAGGCCGGGCGGGGACCGGAGCAAGGCCGCCTCTGCGCGGGCGCGCCGGGGCACCCCGGCGCCCGCGCAGCAAGCGGCCGCGCCTCCGGATCCCCGGCCCGGCCGGGTCGCCCGCACCGGAAGCCGCTGGCGCCGCGCCACCGTAGTCTCAGCGGCGATACAGGAAAGCCGCTTCCTCGAGCCGGGCACCCCGTTCGTCGCATACGGCGAACCGCCCGCCGGAATACAGGGTGGCGCCCGCGTACCGGCCGTCCTTGGTGATCGCGTAGAACTCGAGATCGAACTTGGGCCGGCCGTTGGGACCGAGCAGACGGGTTTCGGTCATGGCCACCACGCGTTCGAGCGTCTTGAGCAGGGCCTGCTGCGGCGCCAGCCCCTGGCGCATGAACTCGACCGCGAGGAACGAAGCGCAGGTCTTGATGTTGGCCTCGCCGCGCCCCGTGCTGCCCGCCGCGCCCACGAGATTGTCGCAGTACTGCCCCGCCCCGATGATCGGCGAATCGCCGATGCGGCCCGGCACCTTCCAGGCCATGCCGCTCGTCGTCGTCACCGACGCGATGTCGCCACTGGCGTTGACCGCGTTCATGTTGATGGTGCCCGTCGTGAACTTGACCTTGATGTCGTCATCGTGATCGAGCCACGCATCGTTGGCGTTCAGACGCGACTTCCACCGCATCCAGTCCTGCCGCGACTTCTCGGTCAGCAGATTCCGCTCCTGGAACCCCATGGCCTTCGCGAAACGTTTGGCGCCCGTGCCCACCAGCATCACGTGATCGGTGTAATCCATGACCGCCTTGGCCACGAGCGAGGGCGTGGCGATGTCCTCAATGGCCGCCACCGAACCCGCCCGGCGCGTGGGACCGTGCATGCAGGCGGCATCGAGCTGCACCACCCCTTCCTCGTTGGGCAGTCCGCCATATCCCACCGACTGGTCCTCCGGATCGAGTTCCTGGATGTTCACCCCCGCGATGGCCGCGTCGAGCGGGTCCTGGCCCGTCACCATGCGGTCATAGGCCACTTTCACGCCGCGGATCCCGTTGGCCGAGGAGACGACCACGGGCCGGGCCCGATAGCCGGGTGTGGTGCCCGGCGCGGGGGCCGTGGCGGTGGACCACCAGTCCTCGGGCAGACGGGGCACAAAACCGGCGGCGGCGAGCGCGGCGGACCGCTCGAGAAAATCGCGACGGGAAACAGACATCGACACTCCGGAACAGAGAGGGTGCAGACTGCAGTAGAAGAGCCACGGCCAATCGGCTGACCCGACGATATCGCGGCTGCGCCCCGGTGGCGAGAGTCGCGCTGGACCGTCAGAATGTCAGTGCCGTTTCCCACCTCCCATTTCGACCATGACCACACCGGCCGCCATTGCCGATCAGCTGCGCGAAACCCTCTTCCTCGACGGGTTCACCGACGCGCACCTCTGGAAACTCTCCCGTCACGTCACGCCGCACGATCTGGTGGCCGACGAGACCATCTTCAACGAAGGCGAACCCCGCCAGCGCTTCGCCATTCTCATCAGCGGCGCGGTGGCCATCGAGAAATCCGCCGACGGCCGCTCCACGCGCCTGGTGACCCTCGGTCCCGGCGAGGCCGTGGGAGAAGGCCTGCTGCTCGACGACAGCAATCACGGCACCACGGCCCGGGTCATCATGCCCGGCAAGGCCGTGCTGCTCTCACGCGCTCAGCTCGACGACATCACGCGCGAAGCCCCGCAGTTGTACGCCGCCCTCGTGGCGCGCGCGGCGCGGGCCATCTCCGACCGCCTGCGGCGCGCCGACGCCACGCTCGTGGGCCGCGGCCGCACCCTGGGCTTCGGCGGGCACCGCACGCGTCTGGAGCACGACCTGCTGGGTGAGCGGGAGGTACCCTACGAGGCGCTCTACGGCGTCCAGACGCTGCGGGCGCTCGAGAACTTCCCCATCACCGGCATTCCGCTGCGCGAATTCCCGGTGCTCATCGAAGCGCTGGCCACGGTCAAGGAAGCCGCGGCGCTCACCAATCGGGAACTGGGGCTGCTGGACCCCGCCGTGGCCGACGTCATCGTGCGGGCTGCGCGCGAGATCAAGGCCGGCCGGCACCACGAACACTTCCTGGTGGACATGATCCAGGGTGGGGCGGGCACGTCGACGAACATGAACGCCAACGAAGTCATCGCCAACCGGGCGCTGGAGCTGCTCAACGAGCCACGGGGGACGTATCAGGTCGTGGGCCCGAACGACCACGTGAACCTGAGTCAGTCCACGAACGACGTTTATCCCACGGCCGTGCGCATCGCGCTGCACAGGAGTCTGGCCGGGTTCCGAGCCGAGCTGGCGCGGCTGGCCGATGCGTTCGAGGAGAAGGGCACGGAGTTCGCGCCGCTGCTCAAGATGGGCCGTACGCAGATGCAGGACGCGGTGCCGATGACGCTGGGACAGGAGTTCAACGCCTTCGCGCACACGCTGCGCGAGGACGTGGACCGGCTGGCCGAGGCGCAGTCGCTGATCCGCGAGATCAACCTGGGCGCCACCGCCATCGGCACGGGCATCAACGCCCCGCCGGGATACGCCGATCTGGTGGCGAAACATCTGGCGGCGGTGTCGGAGGTGCCCGTCCTCACGGCGCCCGATCTGGTGGAAGCCACCAGCGATACCGGCGCCTTCGTGCAGCTGTCCGGCGTGCTCAAGCGTACGGCGACCAAGCTGTCGAAGATCTGCAACGACCTGCGTCTCCTGTCGTCGGGCCCGCGGGCGGGTTTCGGCGAGATCAACCTGCCGGCCATGCAGCCGGGCTCGTCCATCATGCCGGGCAAGGTGAACCCCGTCATCCCCGAGGTGGTGAACCAGGTCTGCTTCGACGTGATCGGCGGCGACGTGACGGTGACCATGGCGGCCGAGGCGGGACAGCTCCAGCTCAATGCGTTCGAGCCGGTGATCGCCTATCGCCTGCTCCGGGGCATCGACATGCTGCGGAACGCCTGCGCGGTGCTGCGCGAGCGATGTGTCACCGGGATCACAGCCAACGCTGACAGGATGCGTCACTTTGTTGAACATTCCATCGGCATCGTGACGGCCCTCGTGCCCGTCATTGGCTATGAAGCAGCAACCGACGTGGCACGGACCGCGCTGTCGAGCGGCCGGGGCGTGTTCGACATCGTGCTGGAACGGGAGCTGCTCACCCGCGCCCAGCTCGACGAGATCCTGAATCCGGCGGCCATGACGGCGCCGCGCAGCGTCGCGCAGGAGCATTCCGCCAAATCGTAGGCGCCGTCGCAGGCGCCCGCCCGCGCCTTCTTTCTCCGGTCCCGGTATGTCGTCTCTCCGTCTCCGCACAGGTAGTGCCGCCCTCGGTCTCTGGTTACTCGCGGCGTGTGGGGGCGGGGGGAGTGACGGACCCGTCGTGGAGCCCCCGGTGCCGACCGTGCGGGGCGTCAGCGTCACGCCCGCCGCGGCCACGCTGCGGGTGGGCGAAACCCAGACCCTGACGGCGCTGGTGGACGCGATCAACGGCGCCGGGACTTCGGTCACCTGGAGCTCCGAGAGTCCGACGCTGGCCACGGTGTCCGCCGCGGGTGTGGTGACCGCGGTGGGCACCGGCACCGCCGTCATACGCGCGACCGCGGTGGCCGATGCCCGTCAGAGCGGCACGGCCACCATCACGGTGCAGCCGGCCCGGAACATCCTCATCGATCCGGGCACGGCCAGCGTGGGCACCGGGCAGACGGTGCGCCTCACCGCCACGGTGCAGATCGACCCCGGGCTGCCGACCACGGTCACCTGGCGCAGCGTGGCCACCACCATCGCCACGGTGTCGTCCACCGGTGTCGTGACCGGCGTGGCCCAGGGCACCACCCAGATCCAGGCCATCTCCACCGCCGACACCACGCTGCGCGGCACGGCCGTGGTGAACGTCGTCCCCGTGGTGCGGTCGGTGGCGGTCTCACCCACCGCGGCATCGGTGTTCATCGGCGATACCCGGCAACTCGCCGCCACGGTGAACGCCGACGCCGGCGTCGCACAGACCGTGACCTGGCGGACCAGCAATCCGGCCATCGCCACCGTGAACGGCACGGGGCTGGTGACGGCGGTGGCGTTGGGCAACGCGACCATCACGGTGCTCTCCACTGTGGACACCACCCGGCGCGCCACGGCCACGATCACCGTGCCCGCGCGTCCGATCACGGTGTCCATCGCGCAGCGCAATGTGAGTGTGAATCCCACCACCAGCGTGGCGCTCACCGGCACGGTGAGTGCCGATCCCGGTGTCAACACGGCGTTGTCGTGGACATCGAGCGCGCCGGCCATCGCCACGGTGAGCGCCACGGGCGTGGTCACCGGCGTGAGCGCCGGCAAGACGCTCATCACGGCCGCGGCGGTGGCCGATGGTTCGAAGTGGGACACGGTCACGGTGAACGTCGTGCCGCGTCTCGCCAATCGCTGGACGTCGGCCCGTCTGAGTGGCGTGCTGTACGACGATGTCGTGGCGGTGGCCCCGTTCGACGCCAACAACGCCTTCGTGGTGAATGTCACGGGCGACATCCTGCGCTGGAACGGCACCACATGGGCCGTGAGCGCGCGGGGCAGTACCTACAACACCATGTTCTACGCCCTGCACGGTGTGGGCACCACCAATCTGCTGGCGGTTGGCGCGAACGGAGTGATCGTGCGCTGGAACGGCACGGCGTGGAGCGCGATGACGTCGGGCACCACCCGGGCGTTGTACGGGGTCTGGATGGAGAGCGCGGGCTCGGCCTGGGCCGTGGGCTCCGGCGGCACGGTGCTTCGCTGGAACGGCACGGCGTGGTCCACGGAAAGTGCCGGTTCCACGTCCGCGCTGAACGGCGTGTGGGCGGGCGATGGCGTGGTGTATGCCGTGGGGGCGGACGGCGAGGTGCTGCGGCGTTCCGGCACCACCTGGTCGCGTGTGACGGTGCCCACCGGCGAGACACTGTACGGCGTGCACGGACTCAACGTCACGGATGTGGTGATCGTGGGCGCTCAGGGCACCATTCTGCGCTGGAACGGCACCATCTGGAGCACCCTGCCATCGGCGGGACTCTCGGGCGGGTTCTACGCGATCACCGGCTCGGCGGCCAACGATGGACGTCGGTACATCGTCGGTGACGACGGCGTGGCGCGTGTGGACGTGAATACGGTGACCGTGGAACGCACGCCCTATGCGCCACGATTGTACGGCGTGGGCATGGATGCTTCGGGTGCGGTGTGGGCCACCGGACAGCGCGGTGTGGTGATGCGAGGTGGTGCTTCGTGGACCACGCTCAATCTGGCGCCCGACCTGCTCGACGTCTGGACGACGGCCGCCGACAACGCGTGGGCGGTGGGGGAGTTCGGTTCGATCTATCGCTGGAACGGCACGACGTGGACCCGGCAGACGACGCCCACGACGGTCACACTGGATGCGGTGTGGGCACCCGGGGCCAATGACGCGTTCGCGGGCGGCGAGAACGGCACGATGTTGAGATGGAACGGCAGCACCTGGAGTGCGATGACCTTCCCGAGCACGGGGGCAGTGTACGCGCTGTGGGGCACGAGCAGTTCCAACGTGTATGCGGCCACGTCCATGGGCGAAGTGCTGAAGTTCAACGGCGTGACGTGGAGTGTGTCCACCACCACGCCGAACCCGCTGTGGGCGGCGTACGGCTATGGGGCGAACGATCTGTTTGCCTCGGGTGAAAACGGTGCCGTATGGCGCCTCAGTGGCACGACGTGGAGCGCGCTCCCATCGCCGGTGAACGGCACGCTGGCCGGATTGTGGACGACCGGTCCGACGGGACTGTATGTGGTGGGTGCGAACGCCTCGGGATCGGCGGGTGTGGCCTACAACTGGAACGGGACGGCATGGAGTGCGATGAATGTGGGATCGACGCGCCTGCTCACGTCCATCTGGGGTCCGAGTCTGCTGGATCTCTATGTCACCGGTGACGCGGGCACACTGCTGCATTACGACGGGGCGTCGTGGCAGTCCATGACGACCGGCACGACCGATCTCCTGTGGAGCGTATCCGGTGCTCCGAACGCGGTGGGCGGTGCATTCGCGGTGGGCTACAACGGGACGATCGTGGCGGGCTCGCTGAGCAGCGCGGCGTTGCGTGCCGCGATCACGGACGGTGTCGGTGGTATCGATGCGCGTGCCGCGCTCGAGCCGGCGCGTGGTGCGGTGGTGCGACGCGGGCCACTGCCGGCGGGTGAGAAGCGTGCCCGACGTCGATTGTAGGCGAGATCGCCAACAGCGAACAGCAACAGCAAACTGCCTTGCTGCGGATTGGGCGGATGACACGGATGAACGCGGATAACTACGGGAAACACTCCCCCGTTTGATCCGTGCAAATCCGTGTCATCCGCCCAATCCGCGGTAAAGCAGTTTGTTTTTTTGTCGGTAGTCAAACGCCATATCCGTCGTCGCTTTTCCCTTGACGTAACGATTGTGCCGTCTGTGTGACACTGCGTGAGGCGGCGCACACGAGACGTGCCGACAGCGTGAGTGGGTCGTCCAAGAAGCGAACCCGAAGTTTCTGCGCTTCCTGGATTTCCTGCTTTGCCATGTCCGCCTTCTCCCCGTTGAATGCCATGCCTGCGCGCCGTGTGCCCACGTCCGCGCTGCCTGGCCGTTCATTGCGTGCACTCGCGCGTGTGTCCGCGCGTGTTTGCGCGCCGATATCCGCACATACTTTCGCGCGCACATCCACCGCGATGTTCTTCGCGATGCTCGCGCTGTTGTGGACCACGGCGTGCGCGGGCGGCGCGGACTCCGTCGCGGGATCGGGCGGCGGCGGCGGCGGCAGCACGGGCGGCGCGCCGGCACGACTGGATCTCTCCACGAGCGCCGTGAGCCTGGGCGCCATCGGCGCGTCCGAACAGATCAATGCCACCGTACGCAATGCCTCCGGCGCCGCGATCAGCGGCGCATCGGTGAACTGGTCGAGCGCGGACATCACCGTGGCCGACGTGGCGGGCGCAGGCACGACCGCCGTGATCACCGCGCGCGCGCCGGGACGCACCACCATCCGCGCGCAGATCGCGGGCTTCGTGCAGGACATCGCCGTGCAGGTGCTCGCGGTGCGTGGACTTTCGGTCACACCAGTCACGGGCAGCTTGCGGGCCGGCGATCAGATCACGCTCGTGGCCGCACTCGACGCCGATCAGGGCACCGTACCCGATGTGCGTTGGGCCAGCGACAATCCGGGCGTCGCGACGGTGTCGAGCAGCGGCGTGGTGACGGGCGTGGGTCCTGGCAGTGCCGTGGTTCGTGCCACCGCCGTGGCCGATGCGCGCATCTCGGCGTCGGCGCTGCTCACCATCATGCCGGCACGCAGCGTCCGTATCGTGGGCGCACCCGCCATGTTGTGGATGGGCGACGAGGCGACGCTCAACAGCAGTGTCGATGTGGACAGCACGCAGTCCCGCGACGTGGTCTGGAGCAGCAGTCAGCCGACCGTGGCGTCGATCTCCGACGCCGGTGTCGTCACCGCCATCACCACCGGCACCACGACACTGCGCCTTACCTCCGCGATCGATCCGCGTCTGCAGGATTCCGTGCGTCTCGAAGTGCGCCCGGCCCGTACGGTCACCGTCACGCCCGCCAGCGCCACGCTGGGGGCCGGCGAAACACGCACACTGAGCGCCCGCGTGGTGATCGAAGCAGGGCTGAGCACGGCCGTCACCTGGCGGTCCGACAATCCGGCCATCGCCATGGTGGCCCAGAATGGCATGGTCACCGGTGTCTCGCAGGGCAGCACCACGATCACGGCCGTTTCCGTGGCGGACACCACACGA
The DNA here is from genome assembly GCF_037190085.1 of Gemmatimonas aurantiaca. Lineage (NCBI taxonomy): Bacteria > Pseudomonadati > Gemmatimonadota > Gemmatimonadia > Gemmatimonadales > Gemmatimonadaceae > Gemmatimonas > Gemmatimonas aurantiaca. Next base: position 65,034 of record NZ_JBBCJO010000013.1, on the reverse strand, counting down.
CGTGGTTCCGCGATGATCGACATCGTGCCGGTCGTGCGGGATCTCGATCTCACGCCCAGTGCGGTCTCGATGTTCCTCGAAGACACGCGACAGCTGACGGCTACCGTGTCTGCCGATGCGGGTGCTTCGCGCGCGGTGATCTGGCGTTCCAGCAACGGCGCCGTGGCCTCGGTGAGTGAAACGGGTCTGGTGACCGCGAACACCGTGGGCACCGCGATCATCACCGCCATCGCGGAAGCGGATACGACACGCCGGGCGACCTCACTCGTCACCGTGCGCTACGCACCGGTGGTGACGGTTTCTCCGTCCAGTGTCTTCCTCACCATCGGTCAGACGCGACAGGCCACCGTCACCGTGAAAGCCGATGCCGGTGTGAGCACCGCGGTCACCTGGCAGTCCGCCAACACCGCCGTCGCCACCGTATCGCCCGCGGGACTCATCTCGGCGGTGGGATTCGGCAACACCACCATCACCGCAACGTCGGTGGCCGACACCTCACGCTCCGCCACCATCACCGTGGAAGTCACGCCGACCGTGCGGGGTGTGACCATCACCCCCGCCGCGCTCACCGTGGCGCCGGGTGAATCGCGTCCGCTCGTGGGTGCGGTGACCGGCGATCCAGGGGTATCCGCCACGCTGATCTGGCGTTCGAGCAATGCGTCCATCGCGAGTGTGTCGGCCACCGGTATCGTGACGGGCGGCACCCAGGGTTCGGCCACCATCACCGCGCTGGCTGCCGCGGACACCACCAAGCGCGCCACCGCCGCGGTCACCGTGCGCAATGCGCCACTGGTGACGATCACGCCCGCCTCCGCTTCGCTCACGCTCGGTGAGCAACGCACGTTCTCCGCGTCGGTGTCGGCGGAAAGTGGCCAGAGCACGGCCGTGACCTGGCGGAGTGGGGACGCGACGATCGTGACCGTCTCGCCGACCGGTGTCGTCACGGCCGTGGGCTTCGGCACCACCACGGTCACCGCCGTCGCGGTGGCCGACACCACCAGACAGGCCTCGGTCGCAGTGACGGTCGCACCGGCCATCCAATCGGTGAGCGTGACGCCGAGTACGGCGACGATCGGTGTCGGCCAGACCGTGCAATTGACTCCCGCGGTGGTGACACAGGGGTCGCTGTCGGCGGCCGTGAGTTACCGCAGCAGCAATCCTTCGGTGGCCAGCGTGAATTTCGCCGGACTCGTCACCGGACTCGGCACGGGCAACGCCACAATCACGGTGCTGTCCACGGTGGACACCACCAAACGCGCCACGGCCGCGATCACGATCAGCGCGTCACCGCCGCCGCCCACGCAGTTGGTCACGAGCTGGTCGAGCACACGATTGGGTGGGGCGTTGCATGAAGACGTGGTGGCGCTGGACGCGGTCGATGCGTCGACGATCTTTGCCGTGAACTCGCTGGGCAATGTCTATCGCTACAACGGCTCCACGTGGTCGCTGTCGGCGACGGGGGCGAGTTACAACACACGCTTCGTGGCGGTCGCCGCCACCAGCGGCAGTCACGCCATCGCCGTGGGCACGAATGGGGTGATCGTGCGCTTCAACGGGTCCTCCTGGAGCACCATGAGCAGCGGCACGGCGCAAACGCTCTATGGCGTGTATCTCGAGAACAGTTCGGTGGGCTTCGTGGTGGGCGCCAACGGCACCGCGCTCCGATACAACGGATCGTCGTGGAGCACGACGAGCACGGGCACGAGTGAAGCGCTGTCGGGTGTCTGGTCGACGGGCGGGGTGGCCTTTGCCGTGGGCACCAGTGGAACGGTGCTGCGCTACAGCGGTTCGTCGTGGAGCGCGCAGAGTTCGGGCACGACCGAGACCCTGTACAGTGTCGCGGGCACGTCGGCGAACGATGTGGTTGTCGTGGGCACGTTCGGTACGGTGTTGCGCTACAACGGCAGCCAGTGGACGCGCGTGTCGACCGGCAGCCTGATCGCCGATCTGTTCGGGGTCGCCGGGAGTTCCGCCAACGGGGGACGCATGGTGATCGCGTCCGATGACGGTGCACTGGCGTTGAACGGTTCGACGCTGTCGACGCTCTCCACCCCGTACGCCCCCCGTCTCTTTGCCGTGGCGATGGACGGGTCGGGCAACGTGGTCGTGGGCGGGCAGCGTGGTGTCGTCATGCGCACACCGTCGACGAGCTGGGAAACGCTCAATGCGGCCCCCGATCTGATCGACGCATGGACGACCGGCTCGACCAACAGTTGGGCCGTGGGCGAGTTCGGGTTCATCTACCGCTGGAACGGCAGTACCTGGAGCCGTCAGACCACGCCCACGACGAGCACGCTCAACACGGTCTGGGGCAGCAGCGCCAGCGATGCGTTTGCCGGTGGCGACCACGGCACCATGCTGCGCTGGAACGGCAGCAGCTGGTCCGCCATGTCCTTCCCGTCGTCGGGATCGGTGTACGGGATCTGGGGGTCGAGCGCCAGCAATGTGTTCGCGGTGACGTCCACCGGTCAGGTGCTGCGCTACAACGGTTCGGGATGGAGCGTGGTGGCCACGGCGTCCGGCGCACTCTGGTCGGTGTTCGGCTCGTCGGCGTCCGACGTGTACGTGTCGGGCGAGAACGGTGTGGTGATGCGCTTCAACGGCACGAGCTGGTCGTCGATGAACACCCCGGCATCGGGCACCATCGCCGGCATCTGGGCAGGCAGCGCGTCCAACCTCGTGGCCGTCGGCGCCAGCTCGGCCGGCACCACGGGACTGGCCTACAGCTCATCGGGCAGCAGCTGGAGTTCGGTGAGCACCGGCACCTCCCGTGTGCTCACGAGCGTCTGGGGACAGAGCGCCGGCGATCTCTATGTCACCGGTGAAGCGGGCACGATCCTGCGTTTCAACGGCACGTCGTGGAGCAGCATGAGCAGCGGCACGACCGACCTGCTGTGGGCGGTGACCGGCTCGCCGAGCGGCACCGGCGGCGCCTTCGCGGTGGGGTACAACAGCACCCTCGTCACAGGCACCGGCAGCGGCTCGCTGCTGGCTGCGGCGCGGAGCCAGGGCACGATCTCGCTCGAGCCCGCGCCGGGAGCGCGGACGGCACGAGGAGCGCTGCCGACGGGGAAGCAGAGGCAGGCGCGGAAACGCTGAGGGGCTGGGAACTACGGGAGCTGGGAACTACGGGAGCTGGAACTACGGGAGCTGGGACCACGGGAGCTGGAACCACGGGAGCTGGACCAACGGTGAGACGGGTACAGTGGTTCCCCGTTGGTCTAGCTCCCGTGGTTCCAGCTCCCGTTTCTCCAGCTCCCGTTTCTCCAGCTCCCGTAGTTCCAGCTCCCGTAGTTCCGTTCCTCCCCCGTTACTCCCTGCTGAACGCCGCGAGCGTCGGTCCCATCGCATCGATGGTTTCGCGGGCGTGCCAGCGGTCGTTCCCGTTGTACAGGAACGCGAATGCCAGGATCTCGCCGTTCTCCGCGGTGACGTAGCCCGACAGACCGATCACTTCGTTCGTCGTGCCGGTCTTCGCGTGCAGGTTCCCCTGCGCGGGTGTGGCGCGCATGCGATTGCGCAGCAGTTCCGATTCGCCGGCCACGGGGAGCGAGGCGTGGAACGCACTGCCCCAAGGCGCATGGTGCGCATGATCGAGCAGCTGCACCAGCGAACGTGGTGTCACACGATCGAGCACCGACAGACCACTGCCATCGGTGGCGGTCACGGCATCGGGCGCGGTGCCGACCTGCCGCACGAGGAAGTCCTTGAGCGTCGTCACCGCCGTCTCCGCCGATCCCACCGTCTGCCGGTCCTCACCACGCGCGGCGCCGCGATACAGCATCTCGGCGTACAGGTTGATGCTCTCGCGATTCATGACCGACACCAGGCGGGCCAGTGGCGGTGACGGCAGACTGGTGACCACGGCCGCCGAGGCCGGGGTGCGTCCCACCTTGATGTCACCATCCACCTTCACACCCTGCGCTTCGAGCGCGGCGCGGAACGCCCCCGCCGTGAAGACCACCGGGTCTCCCACCACCAATTGATAGCGCACCGTGCCGGCACGCGCGCCGATCGTCCCCGACACCACCACCCGATCATCGCCCACCCGTCGGGCCGAGATGCTCGAGCCTCCACCGGCGACCGTGCGCACGGTGTTGGTGATGCTGAGTCCCTTCGTGGCCGGTTCGAGGAACACGCGCGCCGCGCTGCCCGATTCCCCGGCTGTCACCCCCACGATCACGATGTTTTCGTTCAGCGACAACGCCGAGAATGGCGCGGCATATCCCGCGCCCGCATACCGCGTCAACCAACCTTCGGGGATGCGGCGTGATTCGAATGCCGACGCATCGGCGATGAGATCTCCCGTCACGTGCCGGACACCGGCACCCACGGTGAACTGCGCCAGCAGATTCATGGCCGCATCGGGCCCGCCGCGCACGAAGCGGGGCGAGAGCGACGGATCGCCGTCGCCGCGCAGCACGAGATCACCCGACAGCACCCCGCTCGAATCGAGCGGGCCGTCACGGAGGACATCGGTGCTGAACGTGTGTTCCGGCCCGAGCTTCTCGAGCGCGATGGCCGACGTGAACAACTTCATCGTGCTGGCCGGCACCATGGGCCGATCGGCGCTGCGGGCGAACAGCGTGTCCCCGCGCGAGATGCTGACCACTATCGCGCCCCACTCCCCATTGCGCGTGCGGCTGCCCAGCAACGTTCCCAGATCGCTGCTCAGGGCATCGGTGCCGCGCGGCGTCGTGTAGTGCAACACGGGGACGATCGGCGCCTTGGCCGCACGCCGCGTCGTACCGGCCGCCGCGCGCGCCGGCGGACGTTTCTTGGTCGGGACCGCACGTTTGGTGGCCGGCGTGCGTTTCTGCGAACTCGCCTTCGCCGGTGTTTTTGACGACGTCTTCGTCTGCGCACCGCTGGTCTGCCGCACGTACGCCGACGCGTACGACGTTTCCGATGCTGCCTCCGCACGTATTCCGGCCTGCACCACGCCGAACGGCGTCACCAACGCCATCACCATCGATCCGATCGCGAGCGTCCAGGACGGACGAGCGATCCGGAAGGTCCCTGCGTTCATGCCGTCATACCTTGAGAACGAAACCACGCTTCCATGCCGCCCACAGAATCAGGAACCACACGACGACAAAGGAAACGGCATATGCCAGTGACGCATCCCGCGGTGGGAGCCACGAGGCATACACAGTCTTGAACACGAATCCCTGCGCCGAGATCCGCGTTCCGTCCCCCACATCCCAGGTCCAGAGCGAGGAGATGCAGCGGGCCATCAACCCCGACCCGAGGAACGCCAACATGGGGTTGGTCCCATACACGACGAATGGGAACGTCCAGCGTCGCAGACCGAGGCCGTCGATGAGCCACATGCAGGTCGCGAGTGTCACCGCGCCCATCCCCGCCGTGAAGATCACGTAGGAGCTGGTCCAGATGCTCTTGTTGATGGGGAACACCCAGTGCCACATCAATCCCACCATCATGGCCAGCGCGCCCACGGCAAACAAGCCTGCGAGCCGTTCACTCAGCGGCAGATCCCGACGGGCAATCCAGCGACCGGCAAACGTGCCGCAGATCATGGTCCCGATCGCGGGAATGGTGCTGAGCAGGCCTTCCGGATCCCAGGTCTTCGATCCGCTCCAGAGATGGTTGACACCGAACACCGCACGATCGAGCCACGCGCTCAACAACTGATCGGGTTTGTCGAGCACGAAGCGACCGGCGACACCGGTATCGGGCACCGGCACGAGCGTCATCAGGGCCCAGTAGCCGAACAGCAACGTTGCGAGGATGACGAACTGCTGACGCAACGTGGTGCGCCATGTGAGCAGCGCGCCGCAGAGGTACGCGACACCGATGCGCTGCAGCACACCCATGATGCGCCAGTGCTCCAGCCGATCCACCACGCGCTCACCGAACGAGGCACCCGGAAGTCCCGGTGGCCAGGTGAAGAACGGGAATCCGGCGAGCAGCAGGCCAAACAGGAAGATCAGGGCGCCGCGCTTGAGGATCTGGCGCAGAATGGCGTGCTCGTCGTCGCCCCGCGCGCGGCGGGCGCGCAACGAAATTTCCGTGGTGATGCCGACGATGAACAGGAAGAACGGAAAGATCAGATCCGTGGGCGTCCATCCGTTCCACGGTGCGTGTTCGAGCGGCGGATAGATCGCGGACCATGTTCCGGGATTGTTGACGAGCAGCATCCCCGCCACGGTCATGCCGCGGAACACATCGAGGGACAGCAGCCGTTCGGTCTTCACGGGTCCGCGCTCGCCGAGGCCGGAGCCGCCGAAGCCGGCGCCACCTTCCAGCGTGTGCCTTCACACTGCACGGTGATCGTGCGGGTGTCCGCCACTTTCCCCTCGTGTTCACCGCCGATGTAATGTCCACCCAGCGTCACCGCGACGCTGCGGCCGTTGTCCGTCTCGGTCTTGCCGCGGTACACCACCAGCAACGAGGTGTAAGGACCCGCCAGGTCGAGCTTCTCGCGCACCTGCGCCTGCCCCTTGGGATCGCTGGTGTAGAAGTAGGTCGGCCCCTTGCCCTGCAGAATCTTGAACCCGTCATCGGGCACCCCCGAATCGGTACCCGCCGCGCTCAGGAAGCGCTGCGGTGTGGGACGCTGGGTGGTGATGAATTCGTAGACGGCAAGTCCCACGGCGGTCGTGTCCTGGCTCACACAGCTCAGTTCGCCCTTGGCGGCAGCCGCCGACCGCTGGTCACCCGACCCGCCTCCGCAGGCCGCCAGGGCTGAAACGACGGGAATCGTGACCACGAAGATCGCGCGAAGGCTGGGACGTGAGAGCTGTGACATGGCGGGCGACCGGATCGAGTGGTACTCTCGCAGAGTCGGGCCATCAACAGGTCCGACACGCTGACACGACGGAAGGTTTGGCGGAACGCGCGTCAGCAGTCGGTGGTAGATCGGAAGGGGCGGTTCTGAGGACCGCTGCGCTAGAGCAGTGTGCTAGCGACATCGGGGTTTGTCGAGGGGCAGACCCCGCGAACACCGCAACGTGGAGGGAGGCATCGGATGTCAACGAACAATGCCATCGCCCGTGAGGGTATCTCTGCAGGACTCATCGGCGCCATGGCCATCGCGGTCTGGTTCGCCATCCTCGATGCCATGCGAGGCGACTTGCTCGGCACGCCGGTGATGCTGGGTAATTCGATCGCATCGCTGTTCCTCGATGGACAGTTGCCGAGTCGTGCGGGGGCATTCCTCGGCTACACCCTGTTCCACTTCAGCGTTTTCTGCATCGTGGGGCTGGTCTTCTCGTGGGTGGTGAACTCCGCCGAACGCACGCCGTCGGCATTCATCGGCTTCGCGGGACTGTTCGTGGCCTTCGAAGTCGGCTGGATCGGCATCACGACGATGCTGGCGCGCGGCTTCGGTGAACTCACGTGGATGCAGGTCTTCGTGGCCAACCTCATCGCCGCCGCCGCGATGGGTGCCTACATGTGGCGCATGCACCCGGCCCTGCCTCGCCGGGTCGACGCCGCACTCGCAGGAGCACCGGAGTAGGCCTCGTTCGCCGGCCAGCCCGGCGACGGCCCGTCGTGAGCCGGCGACGGCCGGTCTGGCTCACGGCCGGCTTGGGGTGACTCGCTGGCTTCAGGGGCCGCCTGCGGCGGCGATACCAGCAGGATGAACCGCCGGATACCAGGAGGATTGGTCCCGTGCGGGCGACGGGGACATCGCGCTGAGGCCAGGTTGGACTTTTTTGAAATTGTGGACTACGGGGAACAGCGGTCACGGCTTCACGCGACCGTTGTTCCTCCCGTCGTTCAACCCCTAAAACCCCGTCTGTCCGGCACGCGACATCGTCTGCGCCACCCACAGGAATATCCTGCAGGTATCCGGCGTTCATCCTGCCGGTATCGCGCCCGCAGGGCGCCCCTCAAACCCGCCGCCCCCCCCAATACCCGCCCCGCCGCACCCAGCGAGCCAGGCCGGTCCCCTATCCCCAGTCGGAATCGAGCGCGTCGCTCAGCGCATACAGCGCGTCCGTCCAGCGACGGCGCAGCGCCTCCGTATCGGCGCCAGCCGGCAGCATGCCATGCTCGATGCTGACCGAGGAACGGGTGTTCCCCTGCCGTACGATGGCGATCGCGACCTGCGAGCCATCAGGAAACGCGAGACGCGCGAATCGTGGCGGCAACGCGCTCATCACCCGATAGAGCCGCTCCGGCGCCCATTCGCGTTTGGCCGGATCGTTGATCATGCGGAAGATGGCACTGGCCGGCGCATCGATCACACGGGCCACTTCCACGAAGGCACCCTGACGCACGTCCCCCGCCGCTTCCACGGCACGCGGCTGCCGCTGCGGCTGCGAACGCGGCTTCGATTGCCCCTGCGCCCGTGAATCCGGACGCGGCGGCTTGCGATCCGACGACCCCCGACGCGGCGCCCCGTCACGACGTCCCTTGCCCGCCATCAGCGCCCCGTCCCGGTATCACTCACGGCCTCACCCATTGTTCGCACTCGGCACCCAGCCCACCTGCGCCGACGCCTCGTCGTCTTCACCACGCGATGACCACTTGAAGAAGATCACCGTCATCACCGCGTAGAAGAACACGCCACCCGGAATCCACATGATCAACCCGCCATACTGCTGATCTTCCATTGGCGTGATGCCCATGATGCGGGGCGCCACCGCGTAGGCCGGATACAGCAGGGTGTCCGCCATCGCGATGTAGATCGAGATGATCGACATCGGAATGACCATGAGGAAGCAGTACAGCATCTGCGCCGGATACGGCGCGCGCGGCAATTCGGGGAGCGGCGACAGCAACGGCCACCACATCAGCACCGATGCCGCGATGAACATCAGATGCTGCAGGATGTGCACCGGATGGTACGCCAGCGCAAGATTGTACATCGGCGGCAGATGCCACAGCGCCAGCACCACATTGAACCACACGAAACACGCCACGACCGATGTATGGCGCCGGGCGAGCCGGAACAGTGCCGGCCGTCGCAGCAATGGACGCAACATCCACCCCGGCGTGCCCACGATCATGAGCGGAGGCACGACCAGCGTGAGAATCAGGTGCTGCACCATGTGCGCGCTGAACAGATAAAAATCGCTCAGATCGTGCAGCGGCCCGTTCAGCGTCACGAACAGCAGCGCCAGCGCGGTGAAGAACGCCATGCGCTGCGGTGGCGTGGGACCGCTGAACGACTCGGCGGCCAGGCGCTGCGCCGGCGTCGCATCCGCCGGATCGACCGTCACCGGGTAGAGATCGGCCTCCGACGGGCCCTGCCGGATACGCCAGACATAGGCCACGGCGAAGGCGGCGATCCCGATGGCCGTGCTCGGGTGCACCGAGAACTGGGTGGGCGAGAGCTGCGCGACGGGGTGAAGAAGAGCCAGCATATCGCTGCAATCTAACGGATCGCATCGACCGATCGTGGTACCGGAGGGCCCGGAAACACGAATCCCGGAGTCACGCAGGATGCGCGACTCCGGGATCGATATGCTCCGCGAAGGAGCGAACGGTCAGCCGAGCGATCCCAGACGGATGGCCAGCTTGGAGAACAGGAACAGCAGACCGATGAGGATGAGACCGGCCACGAGGAGCGGTCCGGTGAAGAGCGCGCGGAACAGTTTGTGGTCGTACTTGAGATGCATGTAGTACGCCACGACGATCGCGAACTTCACCGACGACATGATCAGCATGCTCGGTACATACACCCAGCTGTTTTCCCACGCCGGGATGTAGTACGCCGACACTTCGACGGCCGTGATGATGGTCAGGATGAGCGCGACCTTCCAGTACGTGGACCAGGTCGGATGTTCTTCGGCGTGGGCGTCGTGTGCCCCGTGCGAATGATCAGCCATCATCGCCTCACTTGATGAGGTAAACGAGGGTGAAGATCACGATCCACACCACGTCGACGAAGTGCCAGTACAGCGCGGCAATGTCGACGAGCAGCGAATCCTTCGGTTCCAGTCCACGCTTGTAGTCGATCGCGAGCAGCGTGAAGAGCCAGAGCACACCCGCCGTCACGTGCGCACCGTGGAATCCGGTGAGCGTGAAGAACGAGGAGCCGAAGAGGTTCGTGCGGATCGAGAGTCCTTCATGGATGAAGGACGTGAACTCGTAGGCCTGACAGCCGAGGAAGGCGATGCCCAGCAGGCAGGTCATCCACAACCAGAGCTTCGAATTGCCGAGGATGCGCTCCCAGGCGGTGTGCTTGGGCTGGTAGCGGTTCTGGACCGCGGCCAGCGCGAGCACCATCGCGAGGGACGACATCAGCAGCACGAAAGTCGAGGCCGACGTGACCGGGATGTTCAGGATCGGCTGGAAGACCTTGCCGGTGGTCGGGTTGGTCCAGACTTCGTGCGGATACGGGCCTTCCGGGCTCCGCCCCTTGTACACCAGGTACGTGGAGATGAGCGACGCGAAGAGCATGCACTCGGACCCGATGAAGGTCCAGATCGCAACCTTGCGGTTGTCGAGCCCGAGCGAGGTGTAGTGGCCGCCGCCATGTGCGTGGCCGTCGCCGTGGGCGGCAGGAGCAGTGGGTGCGGTCATCTCAGTGGTGATCCTCGAGCGGCGTCAGCAGCCACTTGTAGAGCGAGCCCACCCACCACAGCGTGCCGGTGATCATGATCGACAGGCCAAGGCCGGTGCTCTTTTCCAGGAACATCTGTCCGGCGAACATCACGATGATGCCGGCAGCGGTGATGAGCGGCCAGATCGACGGATTCGGCATCACGATGCCGAGTTCGTGCGATGTCGGAACGTGGCGCCCCTTTTCTTCTTCGTGCGTCGTCTCGTGCACGAGCTGCTCCCCGTCCTTCATGTTCCACAGGGGATACCGCGACTTGATGTTCGGCAGCTCGGCGAAGTTGTAGTCGGGTGGCGGCGAAGGAATGCTCCATTCGACCGTCGCCGCGCCCCACGGGTTGCTCGACGCGGGCGCGCCGCCCTTCCAGCTCTTCCAGATGTTGATGAGCCCGATCAGCGTGCCGACCATGAGGATCGCCGTGCCGATCGTCGAGAGCATGTTGAACAGCTCGAAGCCCTGCCCCGCGTCGTACTGGTAGTAGCGACGCGGCATGCCGAGCAGCCCGCTGAAGTGCATCGGGAAGAACGTGAGGTTCATGCCGATGAACGTGATCCAGAAGTGCCAGGACCCGAGCTTCTCGGAGAGGAACCGGCCCGTGATCTTCGGGAAGTAGTAGTACACGCCGGCGAAGAGCCCGAACATCGAGCCACCGAAGAGCACGTAGTGGAAGTGCGCCACGATGAAGTACGTGTCCGTCTGCTGCAGGTCGGTCGGCGGCGAGGCGTGCATGACACCCGAGATGCCGCCGATGGTGAACAGCGCCACCAGGCCGATGCCGAACTTCATGGCCGCCGTGAAGTTGAGCTGACCGCCCCAGAGCGTGGCGAGCCAGTTGAAGATCTTCACGCCCGTCGGGATGGCGATGAGCATCGTGGCCAGCGAGAACACCGAGTCCGCGATCGGACCCATGCCCACGGCGAACATGTGGTGCGCCCACACGCCGAAGCCGAGGAAGCCGATGAGGATACCCGAGTACACCATCACCGGGTAACCGAAGAGCGGCTTCTTCGAGAACGTCGGCAGCACTTCGGACACGAGACCGAAGGCCGGCAGGATCAGGATGTACACCTCGGGGTGACCGAACACCCAGAACAGGTGCTGCCACAGCAGCGGGTCGGCCCCCTTGGCGATCGTGTAGAAGTTCGTGCCGAAGAAGCGGTCGAACTGCAGGAACACGAGCGCGATCGTGATGGCGGGGAACGACAGCACGATGAGGAACTGCACCACGAACGCCATCCACGTGAAGATCGGCATGCGCATGAGCGTCATGCCCGGCGCCCGCATGTTGATGATGGTCGTGATGAAGTTGAAACCGGCGGCCAGCGACGAGATGCCCAGGATCTGGAGACCGATCACCCAGAAATCCATGTTCACCTGCGGCGAGAACGCCTTCGTGCTCAGCGGCGCGTACCCGAACCAGCCACCATCGGGTGCGACCGCGAAGAAGATCGGCACCGTGATGAAGATGCCGCCCAGCAGATAGATCCAGTACGAGAACGCGTTGAGTCGCGGGAAGGCGACGTCACGCGCACCCACCTGCAGCGGGATCAGGAAGTTGAAGAACGCCGCCGAAAGCGGCATCACGGCGAGGAAGATCATCGTCGTGCCGTGCATCGTGAACAGCTGATTGTACATCTCGGCCGACACGAGCGTGCCGTTCGGTCCCATCAGCTGGGCACGGATGATGGCGGCCTCGAGGCCGCCGACGACGAAGAAGATCAGGCCGCTGATCAGATAGAGCGCCCCGATGCGCTTGTGGTCCACCGTGGTGAGCCACGACATGATCCCGGTGTCGGGAGCCGTGTGGGCCTTGGTGTACGGGGGCGCGGCAGCGATGGTTGCCATCGTGTCGAAAAGTCGGTGTTGACGGGGGGCGGCTACTTGAGAGCCTGGAGGTAAGCGACGATATCGGCGATCTCGGGGTCGGTCAGACCACCGGCGCTGATGACGTTCTTGCGTACGGGATCGGTGAGGCCCTTGCCGATGGTCGGCATGATGCTGCCGGGCTTCATGTGCGGGGCACTCTTGATCCAGTAGGCGAGATGCTTCGCATCGTTCGGATACAGACCGCCGGCGATCGTATGGCGCGTCCCGACATGGGTCAGGTTCGGGCCGATCGGCGACGCGAACGGCGTCCCCGCGATGGTGTGACAACCGATGCACGTCGAGCGCGAGAAGAGCTGACGACCACGCTCGGCGTCACCCTGTGCCAGCAACGACTCGTCGTAGGTGAGACCCGCCGGCAGCTTGGCGGTCGGAATGATGTAGGCGAACTCCGCCTCGACCCGCTCCTTCGGGAACGCCCACACCGGCACCGCAGGGCTCGAATCGGCCGCCGCATTCTGCTGCAGCGACGCGAGCTGCACCGACGCCGCGCCCGGAGCCGCAGCGCTCGCCGGAGCCGGCACGGGCGCGGGCGCCTTGAACACCGCCGGCTGCTTCTGGTGGGCCACCCACTGTTCGAACTCCGCCGGCGTCACCGTGAACGCGCGGAAACGCATGTTCGCGTGCGACGCGCCGCAGAACTCGGCGCAGAAGCCGTTCCACGCCGACGACGGCAGATCCGCGTTCGGCGTGAACCACACATAGTTGGTGTGATTCGAGATCAGGTCGCGCTTGCCGCCCATCTGGGGAATCCAGAAGGAGTGCAGCACGTCGGCCGTCTTGAGCGCGAAATTCACCGTCCGCCCGTTGGGCAGATAGAGTTCGTTGGCGGTCGTGATACCCAACTGCGGGTACTTGAACTCCCACCACCACTGGTGGCCGATGACTTCGACCTGCAGAGCTTCGGGCGCCGCCTTGGCCTGGGTCTTGAAAATCGTGCTCACCGTCGGGATGGCAATGAAGATCAGAATGACCGCCGGAATGGCCGTCCAGGTGATCTCGAGTGCCGTGTTCCCATGCACCTGCTTCGGCTTCTCCCCGCCGGGCCGGCGACGATAGCGGAAGATCGTGTACACCAGGCCCGCTTCGACGGCGATGAAGACCAGCGTTCCCCAGAAGAGAAGCTTGTCCCACAGCGCGTCGATCGCCGTGTTGTACTCGGTGTGGTGATTGAACGTCGAATTCGGGTACTCGCCGCCGCAGGCTGCGAGCCCGAGGGCCAGAGCGCCCAGCAGCGCGGCGGATGCCAACCGCCGCGGGCGGAACGTGCCAACCATGCCGGATCCTGATGTGGAGTTGGGTGGACTGCTGCCTCACGGTCCTGGACCTACGCAGAGGACGTAAGCCAAGGGCGCTCGACGAGCAGTCGGGGGGTGGGACAGCAGTGCGAAGCTAATCCGTCGTTTCCGGCCACCGCAAGCAAAACCCTACGACTTCTCGGGCTTTGCCCGACATTTCTCGTATTGTAACCACCATTGTGCCGATTCACTGGTTCACATCGGCCACATTTCCGTAAAACACCACGATTTTCGCTCTGAAATCGCACATGGCGCTGCCGTTTCCGCAGCGCGTTTCGGATCGTCTTCTCCGCGTGATCTCCCTTCGCGCTCTGTGTCCGGCCATTGCCCGGGCCCGATCCCTGCCGGTCCCGCCGGCCCGGACGATGCTGATGGCCCTGTCGGGTCTCCTGGTGGCCGCCGGTTGCCGAAGCCCGAATGCCCCGACCAGCTCCGCTCATGCCATCGGCGTGGGCGCCATCCCGGGAACGCCGGGTTATGAAAACATCGTGCGCGGCATCGAACTGGCCGTCGAACGCCTGAACGCCGCCGGTCCCGCCCGCTTCGAGGTGCGCCTGCCCCCGGCGGGCGTGACCAGCCCGGTCCGGTTGGCCGAGCAACTCCGGCAGGACCCGGCGGTGATCGCGGTGGTGGGCCATCCGGAAAGTGGCAACACGCTGGAAACGGTCCCCATCTACGCCGACGCTGAACACGACGGGGAAAACGGGGTCGTGATGGTCTCCCAGACTGCATCCTCGCCGCGCCTGAGCGGGATCAGCCCCTGGTTCTTCCGGGTGGCTCCCAGCGACGCCGATGCCGCCCGGCACACCGCCCAGTGGGTGCTCGACACCCTCGGCGGCCGGCGTGCGGCTATCGTGTACCGCAACGACCCCTATGGCCGCGACTGGACGACCACCTTCGCCGAGACCTTCACCAAGGGCGGTGGGCAGATCGACACCCGCGATCCCTACCTCACCGGGGTCACCGAGTGGGATGCCTACGCCAGCCTGCTGGCGCTGCGCAAACCGGACGTGGTGCTCTTTCCGGGCGACGCCGACGATGCGCTGGCCTTTCTGCGCGCGCTCCGGGCCCGGGGGGTCACCGCGCCGTTCGTGGGGGGTGACGGCACCGAGGGCATCGTCCGCGACTCGATCGCCACCGGAGCCTATGTGGCCGCGTTCTTCCGCGCCGACCGGGTGTCGAGCCCCGAAGCCATGCACTTCCTCGGCCGCTATCGCGAACGTTTCCACCAGGATCCCGATGGATTCGCGGCCCTGTCTTACGATGCGACCATCGTGATCGGTCGCACGGTGAGCGGCGGCGCCGGCACCCGGTCCTCGCTGCGCCTGGCCCTCGAACGCATCGGCAACGGCGCGCCCTCGGTCGATGGGGTCGTGGGCCGTATCGCCTTCGAAAAGAGTCACGACATCAAAGCCCGTCCCGTCCTCGTGACGCGGGTGCGGGGAGCCGTCGCGCCATGAGGCAGCCATGAGACACCTGTTTCAGATGGCGACCATCCGCGGACGCCTCATCGCGGGTTTCGGTACGTCGATCACGTTGCTGGTGGCCGCGGGTGTCCTGGGCTGGTACTGGCTCTCCCGCAGCAACGCGCAGGCCGAGGCCACGGTCCACGATCTGATGGACCGGTCCGAGTTCGTCGAGCGGGCCACGAACATCGCGCTGCGCGAACTCGTGGCGGGACTGCGGTTCCTGAGCACGGGGACACCCACCGATGAAGCCCAGTATCACGCGCTCACGGTGCAAGCCGAGCAACTGCGCCGTGATGCCGTTTCCACGAGTGTGCTGAGCGCGGAGGAGCGTCGTCGTCTGGAGACGATCGGCCGGCTGCAGGCCACGCTCGAAGTGCGCATCGCCACCACCCGGGCCTGGCAGATCTCCGGACACACCGGGGAAGCGAATCGGGTGCTCGCACTCACCACGCGCGACATCCAAGCCATCGAGAGTGAATTGCAGGGCCTGCGCCGTGCCGCGCGCGATGGTGCCGGCGAGGCCACCGATCGCATGCGCGACTGGCTGCGCAACGCCGAGGCCAGCCTGGTGGTCGTGGTGACGCTGGCCTTCGGCGTGGCCGCGTTCTTCGGATTGTCCACGGCCCGGGCCATCACACAGCCCATGGTGCAACTGCGTGACGAACTCATGGCCATCGGCGCCGGCGATCTGCGCGATCCCCCGTTTTCCGCCAGCTCCCTGTATGTCGCGCAGGAATACGCGGAGCTGATCGATGCCATGCGGCAGGCCCGTGAACGTCTGCGCCTGCTCTTCTCGCGCGTGCAGGAAGAAGCCGATCAGGTCACCTTGGCCGCCAGCGAACTGACCGCGTCGGCTTCGTCGGCGGCCGCTTCGTCGCAGCACGTGACATCGGCCATCATGGACATCTCGCATGGCGCGACGATGCAGCTCACGTCGCTCAATCATGCGGGTGAAACAGTGAAGGAACTGGCCGAAGCCGGCGCCACCATCGGTGAGGCGGCGGATGAAACCGACCGGGTGGGCCGCGAGATCCGGCACACCACCAACGGTGCGCGCGATCAGGTGCAGGTGGCCATCGATACGCTGCTGGGGGCGCGCGAAGTGGTGCAGGCTTCCCGCGAGGAGATGGTCGCGCTGCGTGATGCGACCGGAGTGATCGACGATTTCGTGAGCGTGATTTCGGAGATCGCCACCCAGACCAATCTGCTGGCGCTCAACGCCGCAATCGAAGCGGCCCGTGCCGGCTCGGCGGGGCGCGGCTTCGCGGTGGTCGCGCAGGAAGTGCGGGCGCTGGCCGAACAGAGCGCTCATGCAGCCAACGAAGTCACGGAAAACGTGAAGCGTTTCCGGAGCCGGATCACCAGCGCTTCGACGGCGGTGGAATCGGGCGCCACGCGTCTGCGCGATGCGGAGACGGTGGCCGAAGCCGTGCGGGGCGCGCTGGCCCGCATCGAACACGCTGTCGCGCAGGTGGAAGGCGCCACGGCACGTGTCACGACGGCGGTGGAAGGCAACCGCCGTTCACTCAGTCAGGTGCAACGTTCGTTGTACGACGCCCGCGACACCGCGGAAGGCCATGCGGCCGCCGCCGAGGAAGTAGCGGCCAGCACGGAGCAGACCTCGGCGTCGGCGCAGGAGGTCTCCGCCACCGCCGAGATGCTGCAGACCGCGAGCCTGCGGGTGCGGGGACTCATCGGCGAGTTCCGCACCTGATGCTTGCCTGATGGACTCGGGCCGGCGTACGCCATCTGGCGTACGCCAGATGGCAGTACGTTCGATGCCAACACGCCGGCCCGGCCCGTGCCGATCAATCGATCTCGCGCACCTCGATCCCGCGCGCGGCCAGCATGGAGAAATAGCGGGCCGGCGGGATGCACTCGTCGGGAGTGTGCACCCCCGGTTCGATGGCACCGGACATCTGCAGCAGGCCGGTGATCGCGAGCGTGTAACCGGTGGTCCGCATCATGGCGGTGATGCCGTGTTTCGCGTCGTACCGATCGACCACTTCCCAGGCCCGTGCGCGACGTACGCCGTCCTTCGTGCCCGTGACCACGACACGCAACGCCACGAGATCGGGCTTGCCTTTGCGCAGCGCCCCACCCGCCACCTTCACGAACACATCGCGCGGCACGACCTGCTGTCCCTTCACATCCACGGGCTCCAGCCCCAGCAGCCCCAGATCGCGGATGCTGCGCATGATCGCCGCATGACCGGGATACCGCAGCGTCTTGTATTCCATGACGGGAATCTTCCCCGCATAGCGGTACACCATCGTGGAAAGCCCGCCGGCCGTGTGGAAGGCTTCGAGCGTGCCCACTGGCGCGTCGAACGTCACGTCTTCCAGTTCCGACAGCGCGTGGACCGTGGACGGCTGCCCATCGCGCACCACCAGCGAGGGCGTGGTGTAATAATCCACCATCCCTTCGATGGAGTACGCGATCTGGTACCCCAGTGGCGGTTCGGGCACCTGCGGCAGGCCGCCGACGAACAACTTCACCGATTCCACGGTGTCGAACTGATCGATGCCGTGCTGGGCGATCACGTTCACCATGCCGGGGGCGAGACCGGTGTCGGGAATCACCGAGATACCCTTGGCGCGCGCCGCGGCGTCGAGTTGCTTCTGCTCCTGGACGATCGCGGTGTTGCCACCGAGATCGGCAAAATGCACACCGGCCTCCACGGCCAGGCGTGCGAGAACACCGTTGAAGTAGTAGGGGATGGCGCTCAACACGCCGTCGCACTGTGCAAACGCCGCACGCACGGCCCGCTCATCGCGCACATCCAGCGCCATGGGGACGAGCCGGGCATCGGCCACCTGCTGCAGAAACGGCGGCAACACGGGACGCTGCAGATCCGCGAGCATCACCTGCTTCACCGCGGGATCATTGAGCAGGTCAAACGCACACGCGGTGCCTTGCAGCCCCGCACCAAGAACCAACACACGCATCGAGGAACTCCGGTATGGAGAAGCTGGATCGGAACAGTGTTTCTCCGAAGCTAACCACATCGCCCGATCAGTGGCGAGAACGGCTGCTCGATTCCCCGGAACAGATCGGCCATGTACTGACATGGGTCAGGCGCGTGGCCGTGATCGGGATCAAGACGCGCGAAGCGGGGGGCCCGGCGTACACGGTGCCGGCGTACATGCAGCGGGTGGGCTACGATATCGTACCCGTACCGGTGTATTACCCCGAGGTGACCGAAATCCTCGGCGTGCCGGTGCATCGCACGCTCGCCACCGTGGACCCGCCGGCCGATATGGTCCAGCTATTCCGGCGCTCCGAGGACGTGGCAAAGCACGTCGATGAGATTCTCGCCGCCGAGCCTTCCGTGGTGTGGATGCAGCTCGGTATCCGGAATGATGCCGTGGCGGAACGCCTGGCACGCGCCGGCATTCTCGTGGTGCAGGATCACTGCGTGCAGGTCGAGCTCAGGAACGTGGCGCATCCGGCGCAGGGGATTCCGCCGTTGCCGTGATCGATTGTCCGGTTGGCGCTTTGAGCGGCATCACGAGCCCCGCCACCATCAGCTCCACCGTGTCGGCCGCCGCGGCGACGATCTGATTGACCCGCCCGAGCGCGTCGCGGTAGACGCGCCCGAGCGGCGTTGGCGGCACCACGCCAAGCCCGACTTCGTTGCTGACGAGAATCCAGCGCACCGACGTGGTGCGCTGCATCAGTGCCGTCAATGCGGCGGCCTGCTCCGCCATGCGTCCCTCGATGTCCGTCGCGTCGTCGGACGCCAGCAGCAGATTGCTGACCCACAGCGTGAGACAGTCGATCACGATCACACGTGGGGATTCCGCCGCGATGGCCAGCGCGGCCTCCAGTGTGGCGACGAGCGCCACCGGTTCCTCGATGGTGTGCCATCGTTCCGCACGCTCGGCCCGATGGGCCGCGATACGACGCGTCATTTCGTCGTCGAATGCCTGCGCAGTGGCCACGAACCACAGGACATCGGTGGTGTCGGGATGTCCGGTTTTCGGTTCCACGAAGGATTCCGCCAACGCGAGGGCCCGGGCGCTCTTCCCCGCGCGCACACCCCCCAGCAGCAGCGTGATCGATGATCCCGATGACAGGGATGACGTATCGGACATGGACATCGGAATCGTCAGCGGGTTGGCGGTGTGAGATCCAGCATGGACAAAATCGCATCCATGTCGAGATTGCCACACACGTTCGTGGCCAGGCGGTCGAGTGCATCGTCGATGGAGACCGGAGCGCGCGGATGCGGCAACACGACGCCTTTGCGATCGGCCAGGCGCGTCAGCAACGCCCGGCGCAGTGCATCGTGCTCCAGTGCGCCGTGCAGATAGGTGCCCACCACCAGGCCATTGGCTGAACATACCCCGTCGTCCGATTCCCCCGCGGCGCTGGTGAGACGAAACAGAGGCGGCAGCGCCTCCGCCGTCGCGACCGGCGTGGTGCGTCCCATGTGAATCTCATAGGCGTCGAAGGGGGCGGTGCGGCCGGCATCGGCGGTCACATCATCGATTGCACTCGGGCCGGCATCGAGAGCCCACAGACCGTGTGATCCCACGGCCCGCGCCTTCACGCGACGGGTGACCTTCTTCGCCTCGAAATGCGTCTCCACCGGGAGCAGCCCCAGACCGGCCGCCTCTCCACGCTGTTCGACACCCTCGGCATCGACGATGCGTTCGCCGAGCATCTGCAAGCCACCGCAGATCCCGAGCACGGGACGTTGAGCGGCGGCGTGCGCGAGAATGCAGACATCGAGTTCCTGTGCGCGCAGCCATGCGAGATCGCCGAGCGTGGACTTGGTGCCGGGAACGATGACGAGATCCGGCGCCCCGAATTCCGCGGCACGACCCACGAACCGTACCCTCACGCCGGGTTCGTTGATGAGCGGCTGGAACTCGTCGAGATTGGCCACACGCGGCAGGCGCATCACCGCGATATCGAGCAGTGCCCCGGCGGCCGTGCCCGGACGTGTCACTCCCTCCGCGTCTGCAGCCGCACGTGTGTCTGCGCCTGCCCGGTCCTCCGCCGCCCGCCACTCGAGTGCATCCTCTTCGGGCACATCGGTGAGATCGAGCCACGGCAGCACACCGATGGTGGGCACGCCGGTGCGTTCCTCGAGCATCGCGAAGCCGGGATCGAGCAGCGACGGATCGCCGCGGAACTTGTTGATCACGAAGGCGCGGATGAGCGCACGTTCCTCCGGTTGCAGCAGCGCATGCGTGCCGTACAACGACGCGAACACGCCGCCACGTTCGATGTCACCCACCAACAGCACCGGCGCTCCGGCATGGCGGGCCACGCGCATGTTCACGATGTCGTATTGCGCGAGATTGATTTCCGCCGGACTGCCGGCCCCTTCCACGATCACCACGTCGCAGGTGGCGCGCAGACGATCGAGCGCATCGGTGACGATGGGCCACAGATGCTGCTTGCGGGCGTAATAGTCGACGGCATCGGCGGTCAGCCAGGGTTCGCCCAGCACCACCACCTGCGACGTGCGATCGCTCTGCGGCTTGAGCAGCACCGGATTCATGTCCACCGTCACCGGCACCCGCGCGGCCACCGCCTGCATGGCCTGCGCCCGTCCCACTTCGCGCCCGTCAGCCGTGACCGCGGCGTTGTTGGACATGTTCTGTGCCTTGAACGGTGCCACACGATAGCCCGCGTTGGCGAACCAGCGACACAACGCCGCCACCACGGTGGTCTTGCCGGCGTGTGACGAGGTGCCCTGCACCATCAGCACACGGCCGAGTGGCGGCGTGTGACCATCCCGCCTGTGGTCGACCGATGTGTGATCGACCGACGTGTGGTCCTCTGGCGTGTCACAATCCTGATGCTGGCGCGATGCCAACGGAGTCATTGGCGGGTCGGATGGAGACATGCGCGCAGCATCTCCGGCCGCTGGCGTCAGCGCAAGTGTCGCGCGTACGAAGTGCCCTTGCGTCGGCAATCCGTGAGTCACTATCGTGAACACTTACAATCGATCCACACGAACGGGTCTTTGTTGGAAGCCGGTGCAATGCCGGCGCGGCCCCGCCACTGTATGAGGCTCTGTCACGCGTTCACCCGCGAGACAGAACACGGCGACTTCTACGCAGTACCCACTGGAGCTCCGGCTCCGGGAAGGGAGAAGTCGACCGCCTCGAGCCAGGAGACCGATCCGTTCGTTCCCGCTTCAAATCCTCGAGGGAGGACTGCGGGGCCGTCCGCATCGGTCGGACGCACCCCGTGCGTCGATGGATGTCCGCCGCCCCCCGCTCCCGTCCCTCTCGTTCCCCGAGACCGGACGGGTTCGTGTTTTACGGGTTCCTGTGTTCAGGCTGGCGTCTTCTCACATGCCGCGGCACCACCGCACGGCTGGGCATCGTGCTCGCCATGGGGGCATTCGGCATCGGCGCGTGCACACCGGAACGTGCAGGTCGGGAGAACGCCCGTGCGAACACCGGGGCGAACGCTCCGGGCACCGATCCCCGTGCTTCCGCGTCGTCCTCCACGGCTCTGACCGTCGTCGACGGTGCCGGTCGCACCGTCACCCTCGCGCAGCCCGCACAGCGGGTCGTCTCGCTCATTCCGAGCGCCACCGAAACACTCATCGCGCTTGGAGCCGGCCCGCAGCTGGTGGCACGCACACGCTTCGACGTGGCACCCGAAGTCCAGCACCTGCCGCTCGTCGGCGGCAGTGTCGATCCCAGCATCGAGATGATCGTGTCGCTCAAGCCCGATCTCGTCGTGTCGTGGGAAAGCGACAAACGGCAGGCGTTCGGTGAGCGATTGGCCACGATCGGCATTCCGGTCTTCATGCTGCGCACCCAGGACACCAGCGACGTGTTCCATGGGCTGGCCAGTCTTGGCACACTCACCGGGCACGATGCCGACGCCGCCCGCGTCTTGAAAACACTGCGTGCGCAACTCGCCGCGGTGCGCACGTCGGTGGAATCCCTCCCGGTGCCCCGGATCATGTACGTGGTGTTCAACGATCCGCCCATGACGGCCGGACCGAACACCTTCATCGGACAACTCATCTCGCTGGCCGGCGGACGTTCGATCTTCGCGGACGCCACCAGCAACTGGCCCAACGTGCCGATGGAGGAGATCGTCCGTCGCGATCCCGACATCGTCATCGTTCCCGTCGGAGAGTTCAAGGCGCAGGCGCTCACCCGTCTGCGCGTCATGCAGGGATGGCGCAACCTGCGCGCGATTCGTGAAGGGCGGGTGGTCGCGGTGCCCGCCAATCTGCTCAGCCGTCCCAGTCCCAACATCGGACTCGCCGCGGAAGTGTTGCGGAGCGCGATGCATCCGCAGTTCCCGTCGCCCGTACCCGAGCCGGACTCGATTCCGGACATGGCCCCCAACAAGGCCCCCATCTCCGACGGCATCAGGAGATGACCCGTGCGGCATCTCTCGCCTGGCGGGTCACCCTGCTCGGCATCCTGCTCGTCCTCACGCTGCTCACGGCGCTCCGGCTCGGGGCGGTGCAACTCACCAGCAGTGAAGTGGTGCATGCCTTGCTGGGTGATGGCGACATCGCGCACGTGAACATCCTGCACGAATTGCGACTGCCGCGGGCCTTTCAGGCCGCGCTGGTAGGTGCCGCGCTGGCCCTGAGCGGAACGACGTATCAGGCATTGCTGCGCAATCCGCTCGCCGAACCGTACGTGCTGGGTGTTTCGAGCGGCGCGGCGTTCGGCGCGGTGCTCAGTGTGGTGACGGGCTGGTCGCTGCATTTCGTCTGGGCTCTGCCCTCGACGGCGTTCGTCGGTGCGGTGTTGTCGATGCTGCTCGTGTTCCGCATCGCGTATTCGGTGGGGCAGCGCCTCGACACCCGGGTCCTGCTGCTCGCCGGCGTGGTGGTGGGCGCTTTTCTGTCGGCCTGCATCTGGCTCGTGCTCACGTTCGCCAACGACGAGTCGGTGCGCACGGCGATCTACTGGATGATGGGCAGCCATTCGGGGGCTTCGTGGCGCTCCGTGACGGTGCTCGCGGTGACGGTGTTGCCGGCTTTCGTGGTGCTGCTGTGGCTGGCGCGCGCCCTCAACCTGCTCGCGATCGGTGAAGCGACGGCCGCCTATCTCGGCATCGAGGTGGAGCGCGCCAAATGGATCGCCTTCTTCACCGCGACGCTGCTCACCGCGGTCTCGGTGTCGATGAGCGGTACGATCGGCTTCGTGGGGCTCGTCGTGCCACATGCGCTGCGTCTGGTCTGGGGCGGAGACAATCAGATGCTGATCCCCACGGCGGGGCTGGCCGGTGCGGTCTTTCTGGTGGCGGCCGATACCGCCGCGCGTACCGTGGCCGGTGCCAACGAACTGCCGATCGGTGTCGTGACCGCCCTCGTGGGTGTACCGTGTTTCGTGTGGTTGCTGCGTCGACCCGCCAGTCAGCGGGTGCTCTGATGCCCGGGACCACGCTCGCCCCGGCAACGTCGGAATGGGTGCTGTCCGATGTCGATTTCCGTCACCCGGGCGCCGACCATGCGACCCTGCACGACGTGTCCCTCACGATCGACGCCGGATTGCTCACGGTCATCATCGGCCCCAATGGTGCGGGCAAGAGCACCCTCATGCAGTTGCTGCTGGGCGTGGCGCTGCCCGCACGCGGACGCGTGCAGTTCCGCGCGCGTGATGTGCATCAGTGGCCGAGGTTGTCGCTCGCGCGGGAGATCGGCGTGGTCCCGCAGGGTGAGGCGGAACCCCTGTTCACCGTACGGGACACCGTGGCGATGGGGCGGTATCCCCATCTGGGAGCCTGGCAGCGTGAAGGTCCCACGGATGTGGCCGCGATCGAACGCGCCATGCGACAGTGTGATGTGCAGCAGTTCGCGCAGCGCTGGGTCTCCACGTTGTCCGGCGGTGAACGTCAGCGGGTACGCGTGGCCCGCGCACTGGCGCAGGAAACCCGCGTGATCGTGCTGGACGAACCCACCACCTATCTCGATATCCGCCACGAGATGGTGATGTTCGAGCAGGTGCGCCATCTCCGCGAGGAGGGAGTCACGGTGGTGCTCGTGACGCACAATCTCAATCTCGCGGCGCGGTATGCGGACCGTCTCGTGCTGTTGAATGAAGGCACCGTCGTGGCGAGCGGTCCGGCAGCCGACGTGCTCACCGCGGCGCGGGTGGCATCGGTATACGACTGGCCCGTGGACATCGAATGGCACCGCGATGGCGCGCCCCAGGTGGTGCCGCGGCGCGGCGTCGCGCAGGAGTCGTCACGATGAGGCGCCGTGCGATGAGGCGCAGCGCGATGACGCGCCGGGTACCGATGGCGACGATGATGCCGCGGGCGCTGTGGACGCTGCTGGTCCTGATGACGCTTCCCATTCTGTCGCTGCAGGCGCAGGTGAGCGGGGAAATACGCGGACGCATCACGGATGCCTCGACGGGACGCCCGGTGGCCGACGCCCGCGTGGAACTCGACGGGCCGGGTCTCGCGGCCCGCACCGGTGTCGACGGCGCCTATCTCCTGCGCAGCCTGGAACCGCGGCTGTATCGCGTCACTGTCCGTGCGCTGGGGTTCGTATCCCGCACGGAAGAAGTGGGCGTGCAGAACGCGCGGGCCACATCACTCGATGTGACGCTCGAACCCATGGCTCCGGTGCTCGAGCGCATGGTGGTGCAGGCCACGCGCGATACCGTTGCTCCCAACGCGACCACTTTCACACGCTCGACCATCGAAGCGTCGGGCCAGCGCGATCTGGGCGATCTGCTGCAGATCACGCCCGGGGTGGTGGTCACCCGTTCCGGCGGCCCCGGACAGCCGGCGCGGGTGTCCATCCGCGGATCGTCGTCCAATCAGGTGCTCATCCTGCTGGATGGCGTGCCGCTCAACTCCGCCATCTCCGGTGCCGCCGATCTGTCGGCCATTCCGCTCGAGAACATCGAACGGGTCACGGTGCTCACCGGCGCCCAATCGGCGCGTTACGGCCCGCGCGCCATGGCCGGCGTGATCGAGATCGTCACCCGCCGGTCGCAACAGGAACGTTCGATCCTGGCGCGCGTGGGCGCACTCGGAGAGTGGGGCGTGGCCGGCACCCTCGGCACCACCGTGCAGCGCGGCAACGGTTCGCGCAGCGCTTCGCTGGGCGTCGATCACCGCACCGTGCGCGGTGACTTCTCCTATCCGCTGCCGGCACTGCGCGGCGGTGGCCGGGCCGATCGTCTCAACGCCGACGCCACCACCACCCAGATCGTCGCCAGCAGTGGCGTCGACATCGGCAATCGTCAGTTCACGATACGCGGCAGTTATGGCAACACCGATCGGGGGATGGCCGGCTCGATCATCCAACCGTCGCGCAGTGGCCGTCAGGATTTCTCCCGGTTGAATGGCGGCGCCACGGCGCAGTGGAGTCCCGGCCGCTGGGTCGTGGCGTCCACGGCCGACGTCACCCGCGAACGCGGCCGCTACACGGACCCCTCACCGCCATTCGGTCAGGCCTTTGCCGATACGGTGTCGGCCACCGGTCTCACCGTGACATCGTCGGCGACCGCGACGTGGCACCCGATGACCACCGCGGCCGGTATCGAAGTGCGTCATCTCGCACTCACGAGCAACAATCTCGCGGCCAATGCTCCCGATGGGCAAACGCTCGCCGGCGCCTGGTTCAATGCCCGCGCGGAACGCACGCTGGACAACGGCGCACGTCCCACCCGACTGCTCGCCGATCTCGCGCTGCGTGTGGACCACAGCTCGTTGCTCACGGGCGCATCGCTGTCTCCCCGCTTCATGCTGCGCACCGAACGGGGACCAGCAGCCGTGAGCGTGTCGTACGGCGCCGGCTTCGCGCCACCCACCATCGCCGATCAGTTCTTCCACGAAGGGGTGCAGGTGCGGGCCAATCCCTCGCTGCGCCCCGAACGTACGAAACACGATCTCGAAGCCCGGGCGGGTCTGCGTGACGTGACGACCGGACCACTGCACTGGACCGCCGAAGCCGCGGCGTTCCGCTCCGATGTCCAGGGCATGATCCTCTGGTTCCCCGACTTCCGGTTCATCTGGAGTCCGAACAACTACGACGTGCATCGCCGGGGATGGGAAGCGCGCAGCGGTCTGCGCATTCCGGCGGCGCATCTCGAGTTCCAGGGCACGCTCGACCACACCGATGTCACCTACGCGGGTGGTGTGCTCACCGGGCAGGTGGTCTATCGCCCGCAGGTCACCGCGTCGCTGCAATCGTCGCTGTCGCTCGCCGCGTCACGTCTCGATGTCGTCACCCGCCATGTCGGCACGCGCCGCACGGCACCGGGTTCGATGCTCAACGCCCTTGCCCCCTATCGGATGACCGACATGCGCCTGTCGACGTCGGCCCGCCGGGGCGGCTGGATGTTCTCGCCGATGCTGTCCGTCGAGAACCTGTTCAATCGCGATGCCGCGATGCTCGTGGACTACCCCTTCCCCACCCGCCTGTGGAGCATCTCGCTCCGCGTGCGGCGGGCTTCTTCTCCCACGCCCTGATTCCGATTCCTTCGATGCGTCTTCTCAGCGTTCGTCATCTGCTTTCGTCACGCCGCCTCGCGGCCATGGCCCTGTTGGCCCTCACTGCCGCGTGCAGTGACGACAAGCTCACCGAGCCGGAACCCGCCCCGGGCTTCCTGGGCGGTGTCGCCGGCAATCGTGAGATCGGCTTGGTCGTGAACTCCGGCAGCAAGTCGATCACCATGTTCCAGCTCGGATCGCCCACCACCACGGTGCAGATCCCGCTCGGTTCGAGCACCACGGTCACGCCCATCGGCTTCTCGCTGCGCGGACGCAAGGCCGCCGTGCCACTCGGCAACGCCGCCAGTGTCGCCATCGTGAACCTCGAAACGGCCACCGTCGGCCGCTTCTTCACGTTCCCCAACGGCAACACCACCGGATCGGTGTGGGCCAACGACACCACCGTGTTCGTCGCCAACACGAACACCAACAAGATCGGCCGCGTCTATCTCAATCAGACCTCCACGGACATCACGGCCACGGCGGATGTCGCACCGGCGCCCACAGCCATGGCGTATGCGGCCGGACGGGTGCTCGCGATCTCCGGCAACCTCGCCAACTATGTGCCGATCGGTGAGGGCATCGTGACGGCCATCAATCCGAGCACGATGGCCGTGCTGGGCACCGTGCAGACGGGCGGCACCAATCCGAACGAAGCCACCGTGGGCCCCGATGGTCTGCTGTACGTGGTCAACACCGGCGACTATGTGGCGCAGGGCAGCCTGGCCATCATCGACCCGGCCACCATGACCCGCGTAGCGCTCATTCCCAACATGGGTGTCGGCCCCGGCCACATCACGATCGATGCCAACGGCATGGCGTACATCTCGAGCTTCTCGAACGCCACGCTCGTGTGGAACACGCGTACACGCGCCTTCGTGCGGGGACCCGACAATCCGGTGTGCGCGAAGCGCGCGAGCACGGGCGCATGCCGCGGAGCCTCGTCCACATCGGCCGGTGCCGATGGTCGCATCTACCAGGCATTCTTCGGCAGCAACTCGCAGGGACTCGCGCCATACACGTTCGTGTACGATGCGACCACCTTCGCGCTCCGTGACAGCATCGCGGTCGGCTCGGGTCCCATGTCGCTGACCATCCGCACGTTCTGAGTGCGGTACTTCTGAGTGGAGTACCCGGGTGCCACGCGGGGAGTTGCGCTCGTCGCGCTCCTCGCGGACCTGACGCTTGGAGAGCCACCGGACCGCCTGCACCCCACGGTGTGGATGGGCCGGTGGCTCGGCTACATGCGCGCCCGCGAAAAACGGCGCGCGGCCATGTCTCACGACACAACGAGCCGGGCCTTCGGTCACGGAGTGCTGACGCTCGCCGGGGGACTGGTGCTCACGACGGCCGTTGCCGGCACGGCCGCGCTGTTGCTGGCCACGATCGGCGCACGGGGCTTCGTCACCGTTTCCGATCTCCCGGCACGACTGACACGCATCGCCGCCGAGGGCACGGCGCTCAAACCCGCACTGGCCGTGCGTTCCCTACTGCAGGCCGCCGAGATGGTGCGCGCCGCCCTCGAGGCGGACGATGTGCACGAAGCCCGTCGCCTGCTGGCGTGGCATCTGGTCTCACGCAGCACGCACGATCTCGCACCCCACGAGATCGCCGGCGCCACCATCGCTTCACTGGCCGAGAATCTGAGCGACAGCGTGATCGCTCCACTCCTTGCTTATCGCTGCGCCGGCCTGTCGGGTGCGTACGCCTATCGTTTCGTGAATACGGCCGACGCCATGCTCGGCTATCGCACCGCGGAACTCGAATGGTTCGGCAAGCCGTCGGCACGCACCGACGATCTGCTCAATCTGATGCCCGCCCGATTGAGCGCGCCGGTGATCGCACTCGTTGCCACCGGTGTATCGGGTCTGGGGTTGGGTGCGGCGTGGCGCGCCCTGCGTTGTGCGATGACGGATGCGTCGCACACTCCGAGCCCCAATGGGGGCTGGCCGATGGCGGCCATGGCCGGCGCACTCGGCGTGCGCCTCGAAAAGCGCGGACACTACGTCCTGAATGCGGAGGGGCGCGCGCCAACCACGCGCGACATCACCCGCGCCCGCCGGATCGTGCTCGGAGCCTCTCTGATGACCGTACTGGGCATCGAACTCTCGTTCCCCGCGTTCGCCTGACGCATCCGACCACGCGTACATCGCCAATGCCCCGTCCCCGTCCCGAGATTCTGCACACCCCCGCCGCGATGCACGGCGGACAGGCCGCGCTGTCATCCACGGCGCCGTCGCCGATGGCATCGTCACCGATGGCATTGCCGCCCATCGCGACCATCGACTTCAGCGTGTGCCTCAATGCCTTCGGCCCCGCGGCGAATGTGAGGGCGGCTATCGCCGCCTGCGCCGTCGACGAGTATCCCGACCCCACGAGCCGCGCGGCACGTGCTGCCGCCGCCACACACTGGCATCGTCCCATCGAGGAGATCGTGCTCGGCGCGGGTTCCGTCGAGCTGATTCAGGCGACCTGCTTCGCCTACGTCAGGCCCGGTGACGCGGTACTCGTGGCCACGCCCTGTTTTGCGGAGTACGCACGCGCCGCGGCGCTCTGCGGAGCCACGGTGAAGAGCAGTACTTCGCTGGACGAACTGCGTCGGCAGATCGAGCCGGGCGTGCGCATGGTGTTCGTCGCCTCGCCATCGAGCCCGATGGGCCTGCAGATGTCCCCATCGGTTCTGCACGACCTCGCCGATGCCTGCGCGGCGGTCGATGCGCTCCTGATGCTCGACCAGGCCTACGATGGTTTCACCGCACAGCCACTCGGTACTCCGGCGCTGGCCGGTCATGCACATGTGGTGCATCTGCGGTCGATGACCAAGGAGCACGCGATCGCCAATGTGCGCGTCGCCTTTGCGATTGCTCCGCCCGATGTGACGGAGGCCATCGAGCGTGCACGCGTTCCCTGGGCTGCATCGGGCGCGGCGCAGGCGGCGGCGATCGCCGCGCTGTCGTCCGAAGCGCGTGCACATGCTCACACCACCACGACGCGACTTCGCAACGAGGCGGCACGCATCCGCCACGCGCTCATGGAACAGGACTTCGAGGTACCTCCCTCCGACACGCACTATCTGCTCGTGTCCTGCGGCGATGCCACGCGTGTCCGGAACTGGCTGTTGGAGCACCACGGCCTGCTCGTACGCGATGGCACGTCGTTCGGACTCGCCAGTCAGGTGCGCATCGCCGCCCGACGCCCGGAAGAAAACGACACCCTGATCGATGCGTTCGCGCATCTCCGTTCCACCCTCATGACGAGCCAGCCATGACCGATCTCGATTCCACCGAACAGGACGAACTGGAACCCCGCACCGACCCACTCGCCGCACCCAAGACGGCCGTGGCCGCCAATGGCCGCAAGGTGCCAACACCGAAGCAGAAACGGCCGGGTGCGTACCGCGTGCCGCCGCGCAAGGATCGCCACGGCCTGCTCATCGTGAACACCGGGCATGGCAAGGGCAAAACCACCGCGGCCCTGGGTCTCATGCTACGCGCCTACGGACGCGACATGAGTGTCGCCATGTACCAGTTCGTGAAGCGACTCAACAACACCGGCGAGCACCGCATCGCACGCAGGCTCGGAATCGACATGGTTGCACTCGGCGCCGGATGCACACTCGATCGCGCCGATGTCACCGACGACACCAGTCGCGCCCGTGCCGGTTGGGACCTGTGTGCGCAGCATCTCGCCGCCGGAACGTACGACGTGCTCCTTCTCGACGAACTCACCCTGCCGCTCAAGTGGGGATGGCTGGACGAGGCCGCGGTGATCCGCGCCCTGCAGGAGCGTCCGGCCGGAACTCACGTGGTGATCACCGGCCGCGATGCGTCGCAGGCACTCATCGACGCCGCCGATCTCGTCACCGACATGCAGGTCGTCAAGCACCCGCTGCGGGAGCAGGGAATCAAGGCCCAGGGAGGCATCGACGTATGAGCACCGATCGCGCCACACGCAAAGGCCTGCTGATCGTCAACACCGGCAACGGCAAAGGCAAGTCCACGGCGGCCCTTGGCATTCTCGTGCGTGCCGCCGGTTACGATTTTTCCATCGGCATGTTCCAGTTCATCAAGAGCGCGGAAACGCGATACGGCGAACACATTGCCGCCGAGGAACTGGGCATCGACATCGTGCCCCTGGGCGACGGATTCACCTGGCTCTCCGACAACATCGACGCCGACCGCGCGCTGGCCGAAAAGGGCTGGCAGCGTGTGCAGGAGGTGATCGAGTCGCAGGCGTTCGACATCCTCATCCTTGACGAGCTCACCTACTGTCTCACGTATGGCTGGCTGGACGAGACGAAGGTGCTCGATGTGCTGCGCCGGCGGCCGTCGTGGATGCATGTCGTCGTCACCGGCCGCAATGCATCACCGGCACTCATTGAGCTCGCCGATCTCGTCACGGAGATGCATCTGGTGAAACATCCCTACCGGGAGAAAGGCGTCCCCGCACAACCGGGCATCGAACTGTGAGTGCATCGCCGCGCGTGGCGGAGTCCGGCACGCGCATTCTGCTCGTGCGGCACGGTGAGACCGCCCACAACGCCGCGGGCCGCTGTCAGGGACGTCTCGATGTGCCAATGAGTGCGCGCGGCGAGATGCAGATCCGCCGTCTCGCCGCCCGTCTCGAAGCCAGCGGGGTGTTGCGGCAACTGTCGGCAGCGTACACCTCGCCGCTCACACGATCGTGGCGGGCAGCGCAGATGCTGATGGATGCCCGCGTCGATGAACATGCCACGGTCATCGTCGAGGACGACGATCTCGTCGAACTCGACTACGGATCGTGGCAGGGTACGACACCATCCGAGTGGCCGCCGGGTGCGCATCGGCAGTGGCAGCTCGACCCCTGGTCGATGACGTTTCCCGAGGGAGAGTCCCTGGCCGCGATGCGTACGCGCGCCCACCGGGCCCTCGCGCGCATCACGGCGGCACATCCGGGCCAGT
Organism: Gemmatimonas aurantiaca; assembly: GCF_037190085.1. Lineage (NCBI taxonomy): Bacteria > Pseudomonadati > Gemmatimonadota > Gemmatimonadia > Gemmatimonadales > Gemmatimonadaceae > Gemmatimonas > Gemmatimonas aurantiaca. The sequence goes on along the minus strand of NZ_JBBCJO010000013.1, from coordinate 33,452 downwards.
CCGTGCTCGTCTCGGCGCATGGTCACATCAATCGGGTGATTCTGCTGGACGCGCTCCGGCATTCTCCGTTGGACTTCTGGTCCATCCGCCAGCACAACGCCGAGGCCTGGTGGATCGTCTGCACGCTGAACGCCGACGGACTGCCCGAATTCCTGTCCGCGGAGCGCGCGGAGGCGCCGGTGACGGAAGCGACCGCGCAACATGCCATCGACGGCAAGACCAAGCCGCTCGGTGCACTCGGGGTGCTCGAATCCACTGCCGTACGTCTCGCGCGGCTTCAGCAGACACTCTCCCCGCGTATCGAAGCCGCACGCATCTGCGTCTTCGGGGCCGATCATGGAGTCACCGCAGAGGGCGTGAGTGCCTATCCACGCGCCGTGACCGCCGAGATGATGCGCAACTTCGCGCGTGGCGGAGCAGCCATCAATGTGCTGGCCCGCGCCAACGCGCTCGATGTGGAAGTGATCGACGTCGGTGTCGATGCCGACCTGCCGGCGGACATGGACATCCAGCACGCCAGAGTACGACGCGGCTCGCGCAATCTGCTGCACGAGGGGGCACTCAGCGCCGGGGAACTGGACGCCGCGCTCGCGGTGGGCGCCGAAGCCGTACAGCGGGCGGTGCGGGCCGGCGTGGATGTGATCGGCCTGGGTGAAATGGGCATCGGCAACACCACGGCCGCCGCGGCGTTGCTGTCGGTGCTCACCGGACAGCCGAGCAGCCGGACCGTCGGTTCGGGCACGGGAGTGCATGGGGAGACCTTGGCACACAAACGCGCGGTCGTCGATGGCGCCCTCGCACGGCATGGGACACGCACCACGATCGACGATCGTGCCATCAGTGCACGCGAATGTCTGCGTCGACTCGGCGGACTCGAGCTGGCGGCCATGGCCGGCGCGGCACTCGCGGCGAAACGGCATCCCGTCGTCATTCTCGCGGATGGATTCATTTCCACCGTGTCGGTGCTGGCCGCGATCTGCATCGACCGGGAAACCGCCGGCGATGCGCATGACGGTGAACATGACAGTGCGCATATGGACGGGCGTGCGACGGCGCTCATGGATCAGATCTTTCTCTCCCATCGATCGACGGAGACCGGTCACGCCCTCGCGATCGACGCGCTGTCCATGCTGGCCGGCCGAACGCTGCGTCCCCTGCTCGATCTCGATATGCGTCTGGGTGAGGGCACCGGTGCGGCTCTGGCCGTACCGCTGCTGCGATCGGCGGCGGCGATCATGACCGACATGGCCACATTCAGCGAGGCCGGCGTCTCCACGGGCGACCATGAGGCCGCACATGGAGCTACCCCCGGAGCGACGTCGCCATGAGCCGGGAAACGAGTGGAACACCAGAACGCCCACACGGGAGCGTCCGCGCCGAACTGCGGGCCTTCGCGGCCGCCTTCACCTTCATGACCCGTATCCCGCTGGGGCGCTGGATCACACACGATCTGACCGACCTGCCGCGTTCGGCGGTCTGGTTTCCGCTCGTGGGCGCGGTGGTGGGCGCAACGGGAGCCGCCGGGCTGCTGCTGGCCCAGCGATGGTGGTCGCCCTTCGTCGCGGCGCTGCTGGCCACGATGATCACCGTGCGTCTCACCGGCGCCTTCCACGAAGACGCGCTGGCCGATGCGTTCGATGGATTCGGCGGCGGCTGGAGTGTCGAGCAGGTGCTGGCCATCATGAAGGACAGCCGCGTGGGTTCCTACGCTCTCGTCGGCATGATTCTGGTGGTGATCATGAAGTGCGCCCTGCTCGCCGATCTGGCCACCACGCCCATCGCCTCCGGACGCCCGTGGCATGGCCTGCCACTCGTCGCCAGCGCGCTCGTCTCCGCGCATGTGCTCGGACGCTGCAGCAGCATATGGCTCATGGCCGCACTGCCCTACGTGCGGCCTCCCAGCAGCACGGAACGCAGCAGCGCCGGCAAACCCTTCGTGGACGGAGTGGGAATCGGGCGTGTGACCACAGCCACGATCCAGACCGTGTTCCTCGTCTTTCTCTGTCTCGGCGCCATTGCCTGGATCCCGCTTCTGATCGCACTCTTGCTGACGACCGTTTCCGGACGCTATTTCCGCCAACGTATCGGAGGAATCACCGGGGACACGCTCGGTGCCGTCAATCAGCTTGTGGAGCTCGGTGTCTACCTGATACTGGCCGCGGCTCCCATACGGGGACTCTTCACGCCATGAGACGATGATCGAGCGGCTGTCCGGGGACGCGGCACATCCTCTGCGTCTGATCTTCGTTCGACATGCGGAGGCTGCGCATGCCGACGGACGCTGCATCGGGCACACCGATCTCGCGTTGTCGGAACGCGGGCGGATGTCGTTGACGGCCCTCACGGCGCCCAACGGCGGCCTGGCGCACGCGCTCGCCAATACGTTGCAGACGCTGGATGATGAACCGACCGACGCGATGGTGGTCACCAGCGACCTGCAGCGGGCCCACGAGACGGCGCTCGCCATCGCCACCCGATTCGATCTGCCACTTCTCACCGACCCGCGCCTGCGTGAGATGCACTTCGGCAACTGGGACGGACGCAACTGGCACGAACTCGAGGTCACCGAAGGAGCGGCCCTGCGCGAATGGATGGCCCAGTGGACCCGGCATGCACCGCCCGGCGGGGAGACGGTGGCCGATCTGGTGGCGCGCATGGAAAGCGCGCTGGAGACGTTTGGTACGCTGCCCTGTGACACGGTGGTGGTGGTGTCGCATGCGGGCTGGATTCGTGCGGCGCTATGCAAGCTCCGCGGCATTCCCTACACGCAGATGTTCGACATCCCGGTGGACCATCTCAGCGTGACCGTCTTCGAACTCGAGCGGCCGGGCGGCGTCGCAGCAAGCATGCCCCTGCCCTGATCCGCCCGGAGTTACATCCGCACGCGGTTGCGTCCTTCGGCTTTTGCGCGATAGAGCGCCGCATCGGCCCGGGCAAAGAGATCTTCCACGTTTTCGATGCGCGCGGCCGGAAACACCGCCACGCCCACCGACGCCGTCAGGCGCAGCGGTTCGTTCATCGAATCCCTGGCGAAGGGATGTTCCTCCACCGCGGCACGGATCCGTTCCGCAAACGCCACCGCGCCCCCGTCGTCGGTTTCGGGCAACAACACGAGGAATTCCTCGCCGCCATACCGCGCCGTGATGTCGCTGCCGCGGATGGTCTGATTGAGCAGCTGCCCCACATCGCGGAGCACATCGTCGCCCACGAGATGCCCGTAGGTGTCGTTCACCTTCTTGAAGTGATCGAGATCGATCATGAGCAGCGCCAGCGTGGAATCGTAGCGCAGCGCACGCTCCATCTCCGCCGTGATGCGTTCCGTCAGGGCCCGCCGGTTCAGCAATTGCGTGAGGGGATCGGTCTGCGCGAGCTGTTCGAGACGGGCATTGTCGGCCATGGTGCTCTCCACCATCTGCGCGCGCTGGATCACGGCCACCGCCGCCGTGATGACGGCCTGGGCAAATTCGAGATCGGCCGGCCCGAAACGTTCCTGCTCCCGCGTGCGACGCACGAGAAACACGCCGTACTGCCCACGATCGATGGAGAACGGCAGCGCGATCACCGAGCGGATCGACACTTCGATCCCTTCGATGCCCCACACCTGTCGCACACCCTCGTACAGCGGATGCGTTTCCAGATCCTCGACCAGCACGGGCTGCCCGCTCTCGAGCGCCGCCCGGATCTCGGGATACCGCTCGAGTTGCACCGAGAGATGCTGCAGGCCGGGATTCTCGAAGGCCGCCACCACCACGGCCTGCGCGTCGCCCGGACGCGCCAGCACCACCGAGCAGTGCGACACATTGAGCGCCCGGGCCGCGCGGCGCACGAGCAGATGAAACAGCTCGTTCACCGACAGGTCGCCGGTGACTTCGTGCAGGATGTCCACCAGCTTGCGCCGGCTGTCGGCGTCCTGCTGGGCGCGGGCCAGTGCTTCCTCGGTGCGCAGCAGGGCCATGCGCGTGGACCGCAGCAACGCCCCCATGCGCAGCTGGGCCTGGACGCGGGCCAGCAGTTCCTTGGGTCGATACGGCTTCCGGATGAAATCCGCCGCCCCCAGTCCCAGGGACTTCACCGACGCTTCCTCCGGCGGCTGCGCGGAGAGCATCAGCACCGGCAGATCGCGCCAGCGCTCCTCGCCCTTGATCCGCTCGAGCAGCTGACAGCCATCGGCGTCGGGCATCAGGATGTCGAGCAGCAGCAGATCCGGTGAACGCCGCTCGAGTTGCTCGAGACAGGCGTTCCCCCCATTGGCGGGAATGACATCATATCCGTTCTCCTGGAGCAACCAGGTCACGGACTGAAGAACTGCTTCGTCGTCGTCGGCTACCAGAATGCGCGACGTCGCCATTCCCGCTCCTCGAAAGGTCGGCGTGCGCCGGATGCGCACGCCCTGACGTTCACGCGACCACGTGCGACCACGTGAACCGCATGTCGATCACGTGACGATCACCTGTCGACCACGTTTACCTGCGACGACGGCGTCCTACTCGCCGTCACCACCCAGCTCCACCGGCGTGTCGCCTTCCTCGCCTTCGTTTTCCTTCTCGTCGGGGATGACCCGGGCCACCGCCGACACCACGTCCTGATCGTCGAGGGCCACCAGCTTCACGCCCTGGGCCGCCCGGCCGGTCACGCGGATCTCGCTCACCTTGCTGCGGATGGCGATGCCCTGGCGGGTCATCAGCATGAGCTCGTCCTCGGGCACGACCTCCATCAGCGCCACCACGTCGCCCGTCTTGGCGGTGCGGTTGAGCGTGAGAATGCCCTTGCCCCCGCGCTTCTGCACGCGGTACTCGCTCACCTCGCTGCACTTGCCCAACCCACGCTCGGTCACCACCAGCAGCGTGGCCTCGCGCTTGATCACGACCATCCCCACCAATTGGTCGGACGGACGGAGCTCGATTCCCTTCACCCCGGTGGTATCGCGGCCCATTTCGCGCACATCGCTCTCGTGGAACCGCACGGAGAGCCCGTGACGGGTGGCCAGCACCACGTCGTTGTTGCCACTCGTCACCTGCACGTCCATCAGCTCGTCGTCCTGCTCGATCTTGATGGCCTTGATGCCATTCACCCGCGGGTTCGAGTACTGCGACAGCGCCGTCTTCTTGACGGTGCCGTTCCGGGTGCAGAACAGCAGGAATTCCGTGTCCGAGAACTCCTTGGTGACCACGATGGACCGGATGCGTGTATCCGGCGTCACATTGATCAGGTTCACGATCGGCTTGCCGCGCGTGTTGCGTCCGGCCTGCGGCAGTTCGTGCACCTTGAGCCAGAAACAGCGCCCGTCATCGGTGAAGATGAGCATGTACGTGTGCGTACTCGCCACGTAGAAGTGCTCGATGAAATCGTTCTCCTTCAGGTCGGCGCTGGCCTTGCCGCGACCGCCCCGCCCCTGCCGGTTGTACAGCGACAGCGGCGTGCGCTTGATGTACCCGCCGTGGGTGATGGTCACGACCATCTCCTCCTCGGCGATCAGGTCCTCGATGGAGAACTCCCCTTCGTCGCTGACGATCTCCGTGCGCCGTTCGTCGCCGTACGTCTCCGAGACCTTGAGCAGTTCGCCCTTGAGAATATCCATGCGGCGCGGCTTCGACTCGAGGATGCCGCGCAGCTCCACGATGAACGTGCGCACCTCACGCAGCTCCTCCTCGAGCTTGTCGCGCTCGAGACCGGTGAGCTTGGCGAGCCGCAGGTTGAGGATGGCCTCGGCCTGACGCTCCGACAGCCCGAACCGCGCCTGGAGCTGCAGACTGGCCGTCGGGGTGTCCTCGGCCGCGCGGATGAGCGCGATCACCTCGTCGATGTTGTCGACGGCGATCTTGAGGCCTTCGAGGATGTGTTCGCGGTCGAGTGCCTTGTCGAGATCGAACTGGGTGCGCCGCACGATCACTTCATGACGGTGCCCGATGTAGTGATCGAGGCACTGCCGGAGGGTGAGCACCTTGGGCACGAGCTGACGCGTGTGCGGATCGGGCACCAGCGCCAGCATGATCACCCCGAACGTGCTCTGCATCGCGGTGTGCTTGTACAGCTGGTTCAGCACCACGCGTGGAATCGCATCGCGCTTGAGTTCGATCACGACACGCACGCCGTCCTTGTCGGACTCGTCGCGCAGGGCAGAGATCCCCGTGAGCTTCTGCTCGCGCACCAGCTCGGCGATGTCCGCCACGAGCTTGGCCTTGTTGACCTGGTAGGGCACTTCGGTCACGACGATCTGCGACTTGCCGCTCGACTCCTTCTCCTCGATGACCGCGCGCGCGCGCATGATGATACGCCCGCGGCCGGTGTCCTGGTAGTCGGCGATGCCCGCGCGGCCGTAGATGTATCCGCCGGTCGGGAAGTCGGGTCCCTTCACGTACTTGCGCAGCTCCGCGCCGGTGAGCTCCGGATTGTCGATCAGCGCCACCACGGCGCTGATGACCTCGCGCATGTTGTGCGGCGGGATGTTCGTCGCCATGCCGACGGCGATGCCGGTCGACCCGTTCACGAGCAGACTGGGGAACCCGGCGGGCAGCACCCGGGGTTCCTCGAGCCGGTCGTCGAAGTTCGGCGCAAAATCGACGGTGTTCTTGTCGATGTCGGTGAGCATCTCGATCGCGGCGCGGGTCAGACGCGCTTCGGTGTAGCGATACGCCGCGGCGCTGTCGCCGTCCATCGAGCCGAAGTTGCCCTGACCGTCCACCAGCGGATACCGCAGCGAGAAGTCCTGCACCATGCGCACCAGCGCGTCGTACACGCTGCTGTCGCCGTGCGGGTGATACTTGCCGAGCACGTCGCCGACCACCGTCGCGGACTTCTTGTACGGACGCCCCGGCAACAGTCCGAGCTCGTTCATCGCATACAGCACACGCCGATGCACGGGCTTGAGGCCATCCCGCACGTCCGGCAGGGCGCGCGACACGATGACGCTCATGGAGTAGTTGATGAACGATTCCTTGACCTCCTCGTCGATGAGGCGCGGCAGGATGCGTTCGCGGGCGTTCGGTGCGGTCATATCACGACGGGCAGAAGGTGCGGCCAATCCGGGTGGAACCTATGAAATTTAACCGCCGGTTTGCCCCGATTCACATGGGCAAACCGGCGGATTTTCGGCACGGCAGGTGGGGTCAGGCGGGGCGCGACGCCCTGTTCGCCGGTGCGTTTCCGCGGGTGCGTTCCCGCCCGATTCGCGCGCCGGCTACGTGGTCGCCCTGGCGGCGGCCCGGGCCATCGCGCGCTGGGCCGCACGGGCCGCCGCTTCGGCTTCCTCGGCGGCTTCCGCCGCCTCTTCCGAGCTCGCCTCGGCCAGCTCTTCCGCCTCTTCCGCCGCGGCTTCGGCATCGATGGCGCGACGTTCGGCACGATAGCGCTCGTACCACTCGCGCGTGATTTCCCCCGCCAGATCGCGGTTGCCGAGGCCGAAGGACAATGCCAGCGCCAGCGCCACCGCGCCGAACAGGATGGCGAACGCGGTGGTCACGATGTCCGTGGCGACACCCAGCTCCTGCAGCGCCATGAACACGGCCAGGACGATCACGCCGCCACGCCCCACGCGCGCCAGCCACGGACCGCCATACAGCCCGCCCGCCGACGCCATGATGAGACCACCCACGAAGCCGCCCAGCACGATGCCGAGAATGATGATCACGATCGCCGCGATCACGCTCGGGATGTAGCTCATGAGCTCCGTGAACACATTGGCCAGCGAATCGAGACCGATCGCACTGGCCGCGACGAGCAGCACGGCAAACATCACCACCCAGAACAGCAGGTTGGCGATGACCTTGGCGGGATTGAGATGCGAGCCGGAACGTTCGACGGCCTGCAGCACCCCACCACGCTCGAGCAGCTGATTCAGTCGCAGGCGACGCAGCAGGCGCGTCGTGCCTTTTTCCACGACCTTCGCCACGAGATAGCCGGCGAAGAGGATGACGAGCGCGCCGAACAGCGCGGGCACGAACTCACTGAGCAGCGAAAAACTCTGCTCGAGACGTTCGGCGAACGTGGTGGGGGTGGTGGCAGTGCCCGACATGTTCTGCATCGCGGCGTCGGCGAGCAGGAGTGAATCAGAAAACGGCGACGCGAACGGCTGAAACAAGGGAATCCGGAGAAAAGGCAGCGAAGCGGCAACCAGCAGCTACAAAACTAGTGGGACACGTGCGCGGACGCCTACAAGCGGGTGCCGCGCTTGACGTCGAAAATGGCGCTGCGCCGGCAGGACGGGCACAGCAGCCATTCGCGCTGCCGGTGATAGCCCAACCCGAACGACCCGCCGCCAATGGAGCGATGGGTCATCCGCACCTGACACCGCGGACACTCGGGCGTCTCGCCGGCCAGGACGGCGGCCCGGAGCGCCTTCTCTTCCTCGATCGAAAACCGCGCGGTTTCCGTCATCCACCCACCCTCATCCACCCATCCTGGAGATGCCCCGGGAGTACGCCGGTCTTCCGGCAGCCGCACTCAGAGCGTGACGACCACTTTGCCGAACTGCGCGCCCGACTGCAGGCGCTCGTAGGCCATGGGGGCCTGTTCGAGCGTCCAGACGGAATCCACGGGCGGCTGGAGCGAGCCGTGACGCAGGAATTCCGTCATCGCATCGAATTCGGCGTCGTTCCCCATGGTGGAGCCCATCAGGGTCCACTGGTTCCAGAACATCCGGCGCACGTCCACTTCCACCATGGGCCCCGACGTCCCGCCGCAGGTGACCAGGCGCCCCCGCTTGCCCAGCGCGATCAGCGACTGCGGCCACGTGGCCTCGCCCACCGAGTCGATGACGACATCCACGCCGCGCTTGTTGGTGCGGTTGCGGATGGTCTTGCCCAGATCGGGCTCGCGGTGATCCAGCAGATGGTCGGCCCCCAGGAACTGCGCGCGTTCGAGCTTCTGCGGGCTGCCCGACGTGACCCACACCGTCGCCCCGATGTGCTTGGCCACCTGCAACGCGGCCAGTGCCACGCCGCCGCCGATGCCCCAGATGAGCACCTGATCCTGCGGACGGACTTTGGCCCGGGTGACGATCATGCGCCACGCCGTGAGCGTGGCCAGCGGAAACGCCGCCGCCGTCTCCCACGGAATCCAGTCGGGGATGGTGCGCACGTTCGCCGCCGGCACCACCACGTACTCTGCCAGCGTGCCCGGCAGATGTTCACCCAGGATGCCGTAGCTGAGACAGAGCGGCTGGTCGCCGTCCTGACAGTACTCGCAGCGACACTCCCGGTTGACCACCCCGGGATTGATGATGACCCGGTCACCGGGCTTCACGCTGGTGACGGCGCTGCCCACCGATTCGACGGTGCCGGCCCCGTCAGAGCCCAACGGCCACCCGGGGATCATCCGGGAACCGGGGATCCCTTTCAGGACCCACAGATCGAGACGATTGAGCGCCGCCGCTTCGATCTTCACCCGGACCGAGTCGGGCGCCGTCAGGTTGGGTTCGCGCACATCCCGCACCACGAGCTGGTCGGGGCCGCCAAACGTGCTGAAAGTCAGAGCTCGCATGCGCGCAATCTAGTGGCAGGGGCGTGAGGTGAGACGGGTTCACCGGCGGGAGAGAGGGGCAGAAGACGGGGGGTGGGCAGCTTGCCGGTACGGCTCTCTATATTTCGACCTGCATGACCTGATTCGAAGCCGTTGCCCGGATGCCGTTCCGCGACACGGTTCTTCCATCGCTCTCCATCGCTCCGCCTCATGTCGTCCATCAAGGTTCCCCCACTCGGCGAGTCCATCGTCGAGGCGACCGTTTCGCGCTGGCTCAAGAAGGAGGGCGACGCCGTCGCCACCGGCGACACGCTGGTCGAGCTCGAAACGGACAAGATCACGGTTGAAGTGCCGGCGCTCGAATCGGGCGTGCTGACGGCGCGGGTCAAAGGCGAAGGTGATGTCGTGGCCGTTGGTGAGGTGCTGGGTGAGATCGCCGCGGGCGCGACTGCGAATGCGGCCGCCGCGGCACCGGCGCCCGCCGCGCCGGCAGCGGCTCCCACGCCGGCGGCTCCGGCAACACCTGCTGCCGTGGCCGCGCCAACCGCCGACGCCAAGGTGTCGCCGGCCGCGGCTCGACTGGCCACGGAAAGCGGGATCGACACCGCGTCGGTGGCGGGCACGGGCCGCGGTGGTGTGGTCTCCAAGGCCGATGTCGTGGACGCGATGCGCGCACCTGCCGCTCCGGTAGCCGCGGCTGCGCCAGCCCCTGCGGCGTCGACGCCGGCTCCCGGGTCGGCGGCGGGTCGCGAGACGCGCGAGAAGATGACCACGCGGCGCAAGCGCATCGCGGAGAATCTGCTGCAGTCGCAGCATGCCACGGCGCATCTGACGACGTTCAACGAGATCGACATGACCGCGATCACGGCCTTCCGTGAACGCATGAAGGAACGTGTCGAGAAGGAACAGGGCGTGAAGCTGTCGTTCATGCCGTTCTTCGCCAAGGCAGCCTGCCTGGCGCTCAAGGCGTACCCGCTGGTGAACGCACAGATCGATGGCGACACCATCGTCTACAAGCACTACGTGAACATGGGGATCGCCGTCGCCAGCGATGCGGGTCTCGTGGTGCCCAACGTCAAGGACGCCGACAGCAAGAGTGTCGTGGAGATCGGCAAGGACATCGGCGCCATCGCCAAGCGGGCCCGCGACGGCAAGCTGAGCATGGACGATCTCACCGGCGGCACGTTCACCATCACCAATGGCGGCGTGTTCGGTTCGCTCGTGTCCACGCCGATCATCAACTATCCGCAGTCGGGCATCCTTGGTCTGCACAAGATCCAGGACCGGCCCATCGCGGTGGACGGCAAGGTCGAGATCCGGCCGATGATGTACATCGCGCTGAGCTACGATCACCGGATCATCGACGGTCAGCAGGCCGTGTTGTTCCTGGTGCGCGTGAAGGAGCTCATGGAAGATCCGGCGGCGATGCTGGTGCTCTGAGCGCCGCACGATGGTTGGAGCTCTGTGAAGCGGGCAGCGCATTCCGGTGCGCTGCCCGTTCTTTTGATGCGAGTCGTGAGATTGAGGGGCGCCCTGCGGGCGCGATACCGGCAGGATGAACCGCGGATAACAGCAGGATTGGTCCCGTGCAGGCGGTGAGGATGTCGCGCTGGGGACAGTCTGTTTTTTTGAAATTGAACGACGGGACCAACCATCGCGGCGTCAGTCCCACCGTTGTTCTTCCCGTTGTTCAATTCTCAAAACACCCATCCGTCCGCCACCCGACATCCCCGGCCCCATTCACCGGAATATCCTGCAGGTATCCAGCCGTTCATCCTGCCGGTATCGCCGCCGCAGGCGGCCCCCAAAATGATCGGGACGCGCCCAGAACCCGCCGCCTGCGCGATGGGCCCCGCTCCGGTCTTCGATGTCCACCACCACGGGCCAGGAATCGGCAGACGCGATCGTCAGCCACGAGCGAGCCGTCGAACGGCGATCCGAGTCAGACCTTGTTATTTGTCGGCGACAGCCTCGAGCAGCGCGTTCACAAACGCCGTCGAGGTCTTCAGCACCACCGTCTGCGCTTCCCGATGTGGTGTGTGTCGCGCTCCCGGGATCATCAGCGGACGCGCATCGCCGCCCCAGCCGGCTACGATCGCATCGACCTGCGCCGCGGTGCCGTATTCATCACCATCGCCCTGCATGATGAGCGCCGGACACGTCGCGCCCTGCAGATCGGCTTCGATGCTCCAGTCCCGGAATTCGGGCGACAGCCAGGTGTCGATCCACGCCGACGTGAGGCGCGCCACCTTGTCGCCGTGATAGCGCGCGAGACGCACGGGCAGATCGGTCTTCGCCATGAGGGCCTGCGCGATGCGGATGCCCTGCAGGGTCTCCTCCTCCACGAAGACGTGCGCGCCTTCGGTGATCACGCCCCGTACGCGTGTCGGCTGCATGGCCGCCGCCAGCAGCGCGATGGAACCACCATCGCTGTGGCCGAACAGCACCACGTCGTCGATACCCAGGACATCGAGCAATGCGAACAGCCGCTCCGCCTCCGTATGCAGGTACCGCAGCGTGCGCGGGGCATCGGACATGGGCGCCGACCGGCCATATCCCAGCCGGTCGTAGACGATGGCGTCGCACCCCACGGCCACGGCCAGGAAGGTGGGAAATTCGCGCCAGGTGTCGATGCAGCCCAGCGATTCGTGCAGGAACACCAGCGTGGGCCGTACGCCGACCGACGAGGTGCTCGCCGCGTGCCTGGGCGCCGTGGGCACGATCCGCTGCACGGCGAGGCTCATGCCTCCGCGCGTGGCCGGGTCAGGGACGGTGACCCGCTCGAGGGTGATCTGGAAATCGGACATCGGTGAAAGGGCCCCGGTGAAATGGACACGGGGTGACATCACCCCCAGAAGCACCACGACGCCCCTGAGCGTTTCCGCCGGGACGTCGGGCTTCGTCAGCATGCGTTTTCAATGCGAGGATTGGAGCCGCTGCCGACGATCATTCCGGAGCAGAGCCAGAGGCTGTCGCCAAAGGCCATCGCTCTGAAGACGCAGGGAACACGACGCGCGTCACGCGTGCCGCGGGAGTGACAGCCTCCGTGCGACCGTCGGTTCGTCGTGCTCAATGTACGAAGAGGGCCTGGCTTGCCAAGGGCCCGGGATCACAGTGCGCGCGTCACCGCGTGGTAACAGTTGGCGCCATCGAGCGGATTCAGGGAGTGCTTCCGAACCTTGAGCGTGCTCTTGGTGTCTCATAGATGACTTCATCACCCCGAGACAGGATTTTCCGATGCTTCCGCTTTCGCCCGCTCCGCTTTCACTCTCCCGACCCTGGCGGGGGGCGTTGATTGCCGAGGAAGGCGGTGAGCGCACGGCATTTTCGCTGGATCCATCGGAAACAGTGTCGTCATCGACCGGCACGACCGTGCCGCTGTTCGGACTCACGATCACCATGGCCGACGCCGCACCGCAGCCGGTACACCTGCTCGACGGCGCGCCCCGCGCGCTGGTGGGCCTCGTGGAGAGCGCGCAGCTGTTGTTCGACGCACGAGTACGTAGTGACCGTCTCATGGGTCGATGGTGGCGCCGAAATGCCTCTGGTGAGGTGATTGCGCATGGAGAACTCGAGGCGGGTCCGGAACACCCGGATCAGGTTTTCTGATCGCGGATCTCGCGACGGCCCGCTCCTGGTTCATTGCGTAGGCGGCGGGTTCTGGGCGCGTCCCGATCATTTTGGGGGCCGCCTGCGGCGGCGATACCGGCAGGATGAACCGCGGATAAAAGCAGGATTGGTCCCGTGCGGGCGGCGAGGATGCCGCGTTGGAGACCGTCTGGCTTTTTGAAATTGAACTGCGAGAACAGCGGTCGCAGCTCCAGCCTGACCGTTGTTCCTCCCGTAGTTCAATCCTCAAAATCCCCATGTATCCGAAACGCGACATCGCCGGCACCCCACACCGGACCATCCTGCTTTTATCCGCGGTTCATCCTGCCGGTATCGCGCCCGCAGGGCGCCCCTCAAACTTTCGCCCCACCCAATAGCCAGTCGCGCGCGTGTGGCCCGCCCAATAGCCAGTCGTCCGGGCACGAATCCGGCCGCGGCGCCTCCCGGAAGACACGAACCCCCCTGAACAGCCCATTTTTCCGGTATGACCATGCCGGATGATCTCCAGGGTTCCCTCTTCGACGAACCGCTCGACCGCCGCGAACAGTACCTGCAGGAAGCGGCCAGCCTGGCAGCGGCGCTGCCTCCGGGCGTGCGGTTCGGTACCTCGAGCTGGACCTATCCGGGGTGGACGGGTCTCATCTACCGCCGCAGCTATCCGAAGAGCGGCGCGACCGCGGCCATGCTCGCCGAATACGCCCGCTGCCCGTTGTTCCGCACCGTGGGCGTCGACTCCTTCTTCTACCGGCCCCCGTCACCCGAGACGCTGCAGGAGTACCGCGCCGCGCTCCCGGCGGGCTTTCCGCTCGTGATGAAGGTATGGGACCAGATCACTTCGTATGCCCTGGGCAGCCCGCGACATCAGGCTCTGGTTCCGCAACGCCCCACCGGTCCGAATGGCGCCAACCCCGACTGGCTCGACGCGGCACTCTGCGTGGACACCGTGATCGGGCCCTCGGTCGAACACCTGGGCGATCATGCCGGGGTCTTTCTCTTCGAATTCGAAGCGATTCCCCGCCACGTCAATCTCGGGGTGGACACGTTCGCGGAACGCCTCGACCGGTTCTTCGGCGCTCTGCCGCGTGGTCCACGATACGCCGTGGAGATCCGCTCGCCCGAATATCTCGCCGCTCCCTATTTCGCGGTGCTGCGCGCGCATGGTGTCGCCCACGTCTTCAATTCGTGGACCCGCATGCCTACGATCGGCGATCAGCTTCTGCACGACGAAGCGCTGACCACCGATTTCACGGTGGCCCGCGCTCTGCTGCGTCCGGGACGCACGTTCAACGATGCCGTGGAAGCGTTCGCACCCTACGACCGCCTCCAGGACCCCTTCCCCGAAGGACAGGACGACCTGCTCGCCCTGATCGAACGCGCTGTCGGACACGCCACGACCATCTTCGTCATCGCCAACAATCGCTACGAAGGGTCGTCGCCCATGACCATTGCCAACCTCGCCCGACGCTTCCTTCGCGCCGCCGCCTAGCCGTTTATCTTCCGCACATGACTTCCCCGACTCCTCAGACCGCCGACGTCGTTGTCCTCGGCGGAGGCCCCGGTGGCTATGTGGCCGCCATCCGTGCAGCCCAACTGGGCTTCTCCGTCACCTGCGTCGAAGCCGACAACACGCTGGGCGGAACCTGTGTCAACGTCGGGTGCATTCCGTCCAAGGCGCTGCTGCAGTCGTCGGAACACTACGAATGGCTGCGCCTCCACGCCGCGGAACACGGCATCAAGGTCGATAATGCAGCGGTCGATCTCGCCACGATGATGGCGCGCAAGAACGACGTGGTCGCACAGAACACCAAGGGCGTCGAGTTCCTCTTCCGCAAGAACAAGATCACGTGGGCCAAAGGCTTCGGCACGCTGAAGACCGGCAATGTGATCGAAGTGAAGGACGCCAATGGCAACGTGACCGCGTGGCAGGGCAAGTCGGTCATCATCGCCACGGGCTCGGTGCCGGTGCAGTTGCCGTTCCTGCCGTTCGACGAGAAGCGCGTGCTGTCGAACGTGGGGGCGCTGCAGATCCCCGAAGTGCCGAAACACCTCATCGTGGTGGGTGGCGGGGTGATCGGCCTCGAACTCGGCTCCGTATGGCGTCGCCTGGGTGCCAGGGTGACGGTGGTGGAGTATGCCCCCACCATCCTGCCCGGCAATGACGACGACCTCGTGAAAGAAGCCGACAAGATCCTGCGCAAGCAGGGACTCGAGATTCACACGGGCACCAAGGTGACCGGCGCCGATATGCGTGCCGATGGCGTCACCATTCACGTGGAGAAGGACGGCGCAGCCTCCAGCATCGATGCCGACTACGTGCTCGTGAGCGTGGGACGCAAGCCGTCGCTGTCCGGCGTGGATGCGGCGGCGCTGGGCCTCACGCTGGGCCAGCGCGGCGAGATCGCCGTCAACGACCAGCAGCGCACCAATCTGCCGGGCGTGTATGCCATCGGCGACGTGACGGGCGGCAAGCTGCTCGCGCACAAGGCGGAAGAAGAAGGCGTGGTGGCCGCGGAAGTCATCGCCGGCAAGCCGGTGCACATGCACCAGCACATCATGCCCGGCATCGTGTACACCTGGCCCGAAGTGGCCACCGTGGGACTCACCGAGCAGGAAGTGAAGGCCAGCGGCCGCGCCTATCGCGTGGGCAAGTTCCCGTTCAGCGCGAACGGCCGCGCGCGCACCATGGGCGAGACGCAGGGCTTCGTGAAGTTCGTGGTGGACAAGGACACCGACGAGATCCTGGGGGCGCACATGATCGGACCGAACGCGGCCGATCTGCTGAGCGAAGTGGTGCTGGCGATGGAGTATCGCGGCAGCGCCGAGGACATCGGCATCACGGTGCATTCCCATCCGACGCTGAGCGAGACGGTGAAGGAAGCGGCGCTCAGTGCGATCGGGCGGGCGATTCACATGTGAGGCACGGTAGTGAAGCACGACGGTCCCGGGTTCCGGGATCGTGAGTTCGGGGGTGAACAGCCGGGTGGTGGGTGACGGGCCATGAGCAGTGGGTCGTGGCGACCCGGATCACAAGAAAACAAAAGGCCCGCGCTTCTGCGCGGGCCTTTGTCGTACCGGGTGATGCCGGTACTCAGAAGATCATGCGGCCGATGAGAATGCCGAGGGCCAGCATCAGCGCGCCGACCAGCGCGGTCTTGCCCGACGAGGCCTTCGTGGCGCTCGTGGCATTCTGCACGGTGGTGCTCACGTCGGCGGCCGTGGCGGCGACGGTGGCCGTTGCGGCACGCGTCTCGACGGCGACCGGCGGCAGCGCGGCCATGATGTTGGCCGCGACATGCGCGGGCGTCTTCATGCGGCGGAGACGATCCGCATCGCTGTCGACCCGCTTCCAGAACTCCACCTGGCGGGCATCGGCGCGGCGGGCATCGGCCTCGGCCGCCTCGCCATCGAGCCACTGGTGGATGACATCGGCGTTGCCGGTCGCCGCACTCAGGCCCGGCAGCGGCACTTCGCGATCGGCCAACGGACGATCGGCGTGCGGCGCGACATCGCGCGACAGTTCGCGATTCGTCGCGTTCAGTTCGTCGTGTGCTTCGTGACGGTTGAGCATCAGGCGTATTTCTCCTCGAGCAGGGCCTGAAGCGCCTCGCGTGCCCGATGCACGCGCATCTTCAGTGCCCCAACAGTGGTCCCCAACAGGTCCGCCATTTCTTCGTAGGAGCGTCCTTCCACGTGCTTCATGATGAACGCTTCCCGAAGTGACGGTGCCAACTGCGCGAGCGCGGCATCGAGGTCCTGACGCAATTCCGTGCGGTCCAGATCCTCGTCGGGCGTCGCATAGCCGGACGGCTGATCATCTTCGTCGTAGCTCAGATGCGTGCGCCGAATGTTCTTCAGCCAGTCCTTGCATCCGTTGGCTACGATCCGGAACAGCCAGGCGTCGAATCGTCCACGGACTTCACCGAGATGGTGAAAGGCCTTGATGAACGACGTCTGGAGAATGTCCTCGGCGACGTCGGGGCTGCCCGTCATTCCGAGAGCATGCCGATACAGCGGATCACTGTAGCGGCCGATCAGCATCGCGAAGGCGTCGCGATCACCCGCAAGAATGCGGGCGATGACGTCCTGGTCCGAATCGACGTCGTTCGGCGGGAGCTGCGGGGATTCCGTCATGTGCACGGCGCTAGGATAACGCCGCTGTCACTGGATTGACACCCCTGCCAAGCGAGATCGAGCCAAACATGCTGGTCTTCTCGTGCAAAAGACGAATCGGCAACAAGGAAGTCACACACGTCCTCACTCCAGTATCGGCAGCATGTCGAACAAACTCCACTGTTTTTCCCGGATGGTGACACCGTGCTCATCCAATCGGGGCGGATCGAAGCGAACACGACCATTCAACAGCGGAGGAACACCCGTGCGTGCCGATGCGGTGACATCACTCAACGCCTCCTGCACCGTACGGACGAGACCGCATGGTACCCCCACGGCATCGAGCAGATCCACCCAGTGTTGCGCGGGGGCAACACGCACGCACTCGTCGATCGCTGTCACGACGCGGTCACGTGCCGCCAATCGACCGGCATTGGTGGCCAGCGCCGGATCGTCCGCGAGTACCGTGAGCCCGAGCGCGATGGCCGCCTGCTTCCACTGTCCGTCACTCCCCACCGCAATGACGAGCGAACGGTCGGCGGCGTGAAACAACTGATAGGGAACGAGGTTGGGGTGGGCGTTGCCCCAGCGCCGGGCGGGCGCGCCGGACACGAGCACGTTCTGGGTGACATTGACCAGCGCCGCCAGCGCCGACGTGGCCAGGGTGACGTGCACCCGCCTTTCGGCCGGCGCCAGGCGCTCTCCGTGTGCGGAGGCCCGATCCCGGGCTGCCAGGGCCGCGAGAATGCCGATGGCGGCATCCTTCCCGGCAATGACGTCGACCACGGCCACACCCACTTTCATGGGCTCTCCGTGGGGCTCTCCAGTGATGGACATCCACCCGGATTCGGCCTGCGCGACAAAATCGTAACCCGGTCGCATGCTTTGTGGGCCAAACCCGGAGATGGTACACCATATCAATCGTTCATTTTGCGCCATCAGCGAATCAGCATCGATTCCGTTTCGCGACAGTGCTCCCGGAAGATAGTTCTCGATGATGACATCGGCCTCGCGGGCGAGTTGCAGCACCAGCTCCAGATCCGCGGGATCGCGGAAGTCGGCGGCGAGCGAGAGTTTGTTGCGATTTGTGGAAAGAAAATACGCCGACTGCCCCTGCGCGTCGAACGGCGGCCCCCATCCACGGGTGTCGTCGCCCGCTCCCGGTCGTTCCACTTTGATGACGGAAGCGCCGAGGTCGCCCAGCATCATGGTGCAATATGGACCGGCAAGGACTCTGGATAGATCGAGCACCTTGAGCCCTTGAAGCTTATCTGTGCTCATACTGTCTCTTTTGTGTCTTTAAAATGGCTTACAACCATGGGAGAAGTAGGAGCATCGCGCCGGCACGTCCCGGCTCCGTTCGACCTCGCCTCTGTGCATTATATGTGAGATGGCCTCGCAAAGCACGTGCGAATACCTTGCGTAGATCACTGAAAATCATATAGTTACCCCCGTTCTGGTGGACGCGGACCACGCGGCGGTGCCGGCAGTTGCCGTCGCCGCTCGCCCAGCGACCACCTCTCCCTACAATGTCAGGCGGACGGAGCGCGCTCCACCCATGGCCGATTTACCACAGGCTGACGACGAAACGCAGGCGGAAGGCGACGCCCCTCCTTCGGGTCCGGCTCCCCGCCGGGGACCGGGGCATCGAGCGGCCGACGCTCGGGACACCGCAGCCGAGATGGCGCAGCGGGCCCATGAAATCAGCCTCGAGGCGGGCAGCCGCATGTCCGGTGCCATGCGCGATGTCGTGGGCGCCGCGGCGGGCCTGAGCGCGTTTGTCATCGAGAGCGCCCGCGATCTCATCAACTACATGGTGCGGCGCGGCCAGATGAACCAGGACGAGGCCGATGTCCTGATTCAGCAGGCCGAGGCGGCATACATCGCCAAACACGGCTCGCTACCCAAGCCCGAACCCAAGGCGCCGCCGCCGAAGCCGGTTCCATTGGGTCAGATGCCCAAGGCCGTCGCCGCTCCCGCCGCCGCCGCCGAGGCCGCGCTGGAAGCCCGTGCCGCCATGCGCATCGAGCCGCAGAAGCCGTCGGACAAGGTGAACTTCGCGCCGCCGCCGCCCAAGCCCACCCCCAAGCCGCCCGCCGCCAAGCCTGCCGAAGCCAAGGCCGAGCCGAAGGCGGAAAGCAAGGGCGTCGAGGCGAAGGCCGAGAAGGCACCGGCCAAGGCAGCACCTGCGGCCAAGGCACCGCCCGCCGCGGCCCCAGCCAAAGCTCCGGCAAAGGCCCCGGCGCCTGCCGCCAAGGCACCGGCCAAGACGGCCGGCAAACCGGCTCCGGCCGCCAAAGCGCCGGCCAAGCCGGTAGCCAAGGCGCCGGCGAAGGCCCCGGCACCCGCCAAGGCCCCGGCAAAGTCGGCGGCCAAGGCACCGGCGAAGGTGGCCAAGGCGCCGGCAAAGGCTCCCGCCAAGAAAGCCCCGGCAAAGAAGAAATAGTCCGGAGCGGGTGTCGTTCCGATGATCAACTGCACGATCGCTGCGTGATCCCGCTGTGACACAGCCTGATCGCTCCATGATCGGCTACACGATCATCGCCTCGGCACCCACCCGCCTCGATTTTGGCGGGGGCTGGACCGACGTTCCGCCGTATCCGGAGGAACGGGGCGGATTCGTCTGCAATCTCGCCATCGAACGACGGGCCACCGTCACCCTCACGATCCCGCCGACCGCCGCGTCGGCGGGATCGTCGTGTCTCGGGTCGGATCCCGGACCCTGTCCCGAGCCGCTGCCCGCAGCGGCGCTCCGGCGGGCAGGCATCACGCACGCCCACGTCGCCATTCACAGCGATTTCCCGATCGGCGCAGGGTTGGGTGGTTCGTCGTCGGTGGGGGTCGCGCTGGCCGCGGCGATCGCCCGGCTCCAGGGCACGTCCGCCGATCCGGCCGAGCTGGCTGAGCAGAGCCGGCGTGTCGAGGCGGAGGACCTCGGCGTGGCCGGCGGGTTCCAGGACCACTATGCGGCGGCGTTCGGCGGCGCATTGGCCCTCACATTCGCCGCGGAAAACCACGCCGAACCGCTGCCGCTCACCGATCGCTGCGTGGACGACCTCGAGCGCTGCCTCACGGTGGTGTACACGGGGGAATCGCGCATTTCGGGCGAAACGATCACGGCTGTGCTCGATGCCTATCGCGACCGCGTCCCGCGGGTGGTGGCGGCGCTCGACCGGATGGCCGTGCTGGCCCGTGGCATGCGCGACGCGCTTGTCGGTAGCGACCTGGCCACGCTGGCCGCCCTCGTCGACGAGCACTGGCATCATCAGCGGTCCCTGCACCCGCGCATCACCACCGACCGCATCGACGCGCTCGAAGCCCGCGTACGCGAAGCCGGCGCGACGGGCTTCAAGGCCCTGGGTGCGAGCGGAGGTGGAAGCGTGCTCGTCTGTTCGCCGGTGGACCATGCGCCACGGATACAGGCTGCGGCCGCCACGCTGGGGGCGGTCCTGTCCTGGCGGGTCGCCCGCGACGGGGTGCGGGTCGGGGCGCCGTCGCCTAGACTGTAAGGGTGCACTCCCGATTCCCGCTCGATGCCGTTGCACTGACCGAGGCGCTCGTCGCCGTCGACTCGCGAAACCCGGAGCTCGTTGCCGGCGCGCCGGGTGAACGGGGCTGTGCGGAGTTGTTGGCGTCGATCCTGAGCGGCTGGGGATTCGCGGTCTCCATCAGCGATGTCACGCCGGGGCGCTCCAACGTGCTCGCGCGCATCGGGCCAATCGGACGCTCACCGCTCATTCTCAATGGGCATCTCGATGTCGTGGGCGTCGAAGGCATGACCCACGAGCCCTTCGTGCCGGTGACGAGCCACGGCAATCTGTACGCGCGTGGCGCCACCGACATGAAGGCCGGGATCGCGGCGATGTGTGTGGCGGCGGCGCGTGCGGCGGCGCGGGGAACGCTGCACAGTGAGGTCATCATCGCCGCGGTGTGTGATGAGGAGTATGCGTCCATCGGCACGCGCGCCCTGCTCGCCGACGGCCTGCGCGGCACGGGTGCGATCATCACCGAACCCACCCGTCTTGCGGTGGTGCCGGCACACAAGGGATTTGCCTGGATCGACGTCGCCGTCGACGGACGGGCGGCGCATGGCAGCCGGTACGATGTAGGCATCGATGCCAACCGGCATGCGGCACTGCTCATCGCCGCACTCGATCGCTTCGAACACGACACCCTGGTCGCGCGCACCCATCCGCTGCTGGGGCGGGCGTCCCTGCATGCCGCCATGATCAGCGGCGGCACGGGATGGTCCACCTATGCCGACCGCTGCGATGTGCGCATCGAGCGGCGCACGGTGCCCGGCGAGACGGGCGCGCAGGCTCTGGCCGAAGTGCAGACGGCCATCGAGGCGCTCGAGGCGGCGCGACCGGATTTCCGCGCCCGGGCCACGCTGGCCTGTGCGCAGCCGCCGCTCGACCTGGCCATCGAGGCGCCCCTGGTGCGCACGGTGGTCGCGGCTGCGCAGGCGCACGGCCTGCCGGGCACGATCGAAGGGCTATCGTGCTGGACCGACGCGGCCCTCTTCGCGGAGGCGGGCATCCCGGCGCTCTGTTTCGGGCCGGGAGACATTGCCCGCGCCCACTCGGCCACCGAATGGGTGGAGATCGCCCAGATCGAACAGGCCGTGACGGTGCTCGAGCAGGTCTGCGCCACGTGGGGGCTGGAACGGAAGGCCTGACGCCATCGACTAAGTTGTGCGGATGCAGCTCTCCACGACGCAGTACGACCAACTCGAGCGCGCCATCGTCGACGGCACGCGTCTGACCATCATGCGGCGCGGCACCGAATACGTCGTGATCCCCGAGCGCCTGCGCATCGAACAGGGCCGGGAGATCATCGTGGCCCGTCATCCGAGCACGGGACATCGCCTGGAACTGATCCTCGACGAACTCGATGCGATCGAGGCCGTGCGATGAGCGCGAAGCATCCACTGGTGGCGGTCTACGCGGACGAATCGTGCCTGGGCAACGGCCGGAGCGGCGACACGCCGGGCGGACTCGGCGCGCTCATCGAATTCCGCAGGAACGACGGCAGCGTCACACGGTTCGATCTCTGGGCGTCGGAACCCGACACCACGAACAACCGCATGGCGCTGCGTTCGGTGATCGACACGTTCCAGGCCATGTCGCGCAAGGGGAACCGGTTGTCGGTGCTCTTCACCACCGACTCGCGGTACATCGTGGACGGCATGTCGAGCTGGGTACGCGGATGGATGGCCCGCGGCTGGCGTCGCAAAGACGGGGCCGTGGAGAATGTGGAGTTGTGGCAGCAGGCCGTGGCGGCCATCGCTCCGCATCAGACGCAGTGGGCCTGGGTGAAGGGGCATGCGGGGCATCCGCAGAACGAGTATGCCAATCATCTGGCCATCCGCGCCGCCACCAATCAGGACCATTCCGACGGTCTGGTGGTCTCGCAGTTCGAATCCTGGTGGGCGGACCAGCAGGCCAGGGGGAAAGGGGCCACGCCGCTCTCGCCATTTCCCAGGGCGGAACAGTTCGTGCCAGCTTCCGCGTTGCCGCCGTTACCCCCTCTTCCGGTCTCGCGTCTGGAACAATAGCTGACCGGCGCAGGCGCGTCGGTTTCACCTCCGACGCTCATGTTCAAGTTCCTTTTCATCCTCGCGATCGGCGTTGCCATCGGCTACGGCTATGGCTGGAAAGACGCCCAGCAGCACGACAAGAACGTGGCGGAACGCCTCGTCGACCGTATCGGCGGGGAAACGCGTGAGCGCATGGGCAACGACGTGGACAAGCGCTACGGCACGGGCGACACGAAGTGACCGTCGTTGCCCGTTCGCTGGACGATCTCGATCGCCTCGCTTTTCGTCTCTCCCGCACGGTGCGGACGCAGTTTCCGCAGCTGCTGTCACAGGGATTCACGCTGACCGATCTCGAGGAGCGTCTGCTCCCCTATCGGGACGTGCGTCGCGAAATGGCCGACAGCGGTCCGGATGCCTTCGAAACGACGCTGCTGCGTCTCGTGTCGGGCGAACGGGGGTATGTGCTGACCGATCCGGGTCTCCAGCAGGCCAGTCTGCAGGCCCTCGCATTTCCGTCGCCGACGCTCGCTCTCGTGCGCGAGTGGGCCACGACATCCCTGCGCCTGGGCGATGTGTCGGGTGCGGCCTCGGGAACGACGGCGAGCGGTCGTCCGACCCAGGCTCTGGAGCTGTTTCCGGCGCCGTCGGACCAATCCGCCAGCCGCGCCGGTGATGCCAAGGGTGATGCCAAGAGGGATGCCGGCGGCGGTCTCGCCAATGTCCGGCGCGTGACACCGGCCCGCGGCAGTCGCGCCGTGCATGCGCATTGCCGCTACTGCGACAGCCAGCTTCCGGGGGACCGCAAGATCACCTACTGCCCGCACTGCGGCATGGATCTCACCAAGCGGCAGTGTCAGGCCTGCAGCACCGAGCTGGAAGCACACTGGCGCTACTGCGTGACCTGCGGTCGCGGAAGCTGAATCGGCGGGACACCCGTAGACGGAATCGCCCGTCGAGGGAATCGCCCGTCGACAGGCGGAATCTCCGCCCACGATCACGAGGCCGGTTGCGGGTTGAATCCGCTGACCGGCCTTGCGTGTATTGAGACCATGTTCGGAACCCCGCGAATTTCCCCCGGAACCCCATGGTCGCCTGGCCGGCTGACGCGTGCCGTCCTTCGGTTCACGATGGCACCGACGATGCCCGCCCTGACAGGCGTCATCGTGGGTGCGCTGGCGGCCGGCCCTCTCCTGGGGGCCGGTGGGTGGGCGGGGGCGCAGAAAGCACCACCACAGTCGCCACAACAACAGACGGCCCAGCAGATCCGGTGGCCCGTACGCACGCTGTCGCACGTGGACCTCTGGCTGCATGCGTTCGCGATGCTCAGCGTCGACACGGGTACCGTCGTGCCCTTGTACCGTCGGGGATATCGCGATTCGCTCACGGTGGAGAAGAACAAACGCAACGTGCTCACCGCGCTCGACGGCAATCGCGAAACGCTGACGCGTGGCCTGCAGCGCGGCGGGTATCTGTCGGCGCAGTTCCTGGCGTTCGACTATGCCTCCTTCGACGAGATGCGTGGTACGATCGAACGTTTTCTGCAGTTCGAAGGCGACCCACGCCGGGCGTCGGATGCGGAATCGGCACGCCGCATGGCGCAACTGGCCGCGCTCTTCCAGAGTGCCGCCGATCGTGAGTGGCTCCGGCTGTTCATCAGCAGCGTGCAGGACGAGAACGTGCGTTTCTTCGACGCCGAGTATCTGCGGGTTTTCCGCGAACGCCGTGCGGTGATCACCGCCGTGGACAGCCTGTGGCAGCAGCAGTATCGCATGAAGTTCGAGCGCTTCCTCAACAACACCGGACAGCGTCAGGGCGATCTGCTGCTGTCGCTGCCCATGGGTGGTGAAGGGCGCACCGGTCCCGGCCGCACGCAGCGCACGATGGTGGCGGTGCCCTTTCCGGGGCGCGTGGAAGACGCGGCCGAGGCGTTGTTCGGTCTCGCCCACGAAGCCACGGGCACCATCGTCGGGCCGGTGATCGCCGACAATGTCACGCCGGCCGAACAGCGCGCGGGGGTGGCCGATCGGGCGGTGGCGGCCGCACAGGTGATCGGCGGCGCGATGGTCCTGAGCCGGATCGCCCCCGAACTGCTCGCCGGATATCAGCGATACTATCTCACGCAGGCCGGTGTGAAAATCGAGCCCTCGGCCGACAGCACCGCGCTGACGGCGGCATTCGATCGCACCTTCACGCTGTCGCCCACGATGCGTGATGCGCTGCGTCGACAGATCGACATCGTGCTCGGAGGCATCTGAACGACATGAGTGAACTGCCCAGAACGGCGCTCGAGCGCGTGCTGGCCCGTGCGGCCGAGTTGCAGACGGTCACGAGTGAGCCGGGTGAGACGATCAGCGAAGCACGGCTGCTGGAGATCGCGAAGGAGGTGGGGCTGGATGTGCAGCACGTGCGGCAGGCCATCGCCGAGGAGCGCGCGCAGATCGTGCTCGCCGAACCGGAAACGGGGCCGCTGCTGTCGTCGCTCGGGCCATCCATCGTGAGCGCGCAGCGCACGGTGTCGGGAAAACCGGCCGCGTTGCTGAGTCATCTGGAAACCACGTTGCCGCGTCTCGAACTCATGGTGCCCATCCGTCGCACCGCCGAACGGCTGATTCTCGAACCCCGTCGTGATCCACTGGGCAATTTCATGCGCTCCATGGGACTCGGCGGGCGACGTTTCGATCTCGTCCGTCTCGATCAGCTCGTGGTCACGGCCACGCCGGTGGACGAGACGAAGACGGTGCTGCGGTTCGATGCCGTGGTGTCGGGCGCCCGCGGCGCGGAGCGCACGTCAGCGGTGGCGCTCAGCGTGTTGTTCTTCCTGCTCGCCGCGGCGGTGTCGATTCCCGCCTTCGTGTTCGGCCTGGTGGTGCCGGGGTTCGCGGTGGCGACGGTGGCCCTGCTCACCGCGGTGGCTGCGGCGGGCAGTTGGTTCGCCTGGCGCTCTGTGAGCCGGCGTTTTCGCACGTTGCTGGCCCGCGTGCAGAACCGCGTGGAGTATCTGCTGGATGAAGCGCAGGAAGGCCGTCTGGAACAACCGCCTTCACTGCTCGATCGCATGCTCAAAGGCGGGACCAACTGGTAGCACCGGCGCCGCCGCGTGCGGGACGGCCGCGCGCGGTGCCACGGGGCTCACGCGCGGCCGCAGCCGCCGTCGTAGCCGCAGTCGTTCACGCGAACGTCAGTTCGAAGCTGCGGCGACGCACGCGGTCCACGAGCCAGCGCACGCCGCTGTTGCTCATCGCGAGCATCGCGCCCGTCAGCAGCAGCGACTTCACCTCACGGCGTGAGATCTTCACCGATCCTCCGGGCTGCAGCATCGCCGAGCTCTGCACGAGATCCCGCAACGTGGCATAGGCGAGCAGCAACGGCAGAATGCAGAAGAGACGGATGGACACCGCCCGCCGGGGAATGTCGAGCAGATAGGCGCGCGCTTCCTCGAGATCGTGCCACGCCAGTTGGATGAGCTGCGTGAGCGCGGCGCGATTGCTGGCGAGCAGTTCGGGAGCGAGGATGCGGCTCTGCGTGCTGCCCTCTGCTTCGAGCAGTTCCTCGGGCACGTACACCGAGTTCTCCTTCTCCGCATCGACCGCAACATCCTTGAGGATGTTCACCGTCTGCAGCGCTTCAGCGAACGCGCGGCACCGCTCGCGCAGGATCGCATGGCGCCGCGTGCCGATGCTCGGCGAATGTTCATGCCAGAGATCGGTGAGCATGTACCCGACGGTGCCGGCGACGTAGTAGCAGTACTCCCGGTACTCGTCGAGCGTCTGGATGCGGATGCCGTGCGGATAGAGCAACACGAACTTGCGCATGCCCACAGCCATCTCCGTCACCCACCGGCGCACCACCACCCGCGTGTCGTGCGGCAGGGCGCCGAAGTGTTCGAAGACGAGCGCGCTGTTCTTCGCGAGTGTCAGATGCGCGAGGTCGCCCGTGAGCGGCTGCACACCGGCCGTGAAGCGTGCGAGCGCGTCGGCGTGGTCGAACGCGGCCAGAAAGTCGTCGAACAATCCCGCTTTCACCTCGGGGTCGATACCCGGTGCGTCCTCGACGGTGTCCGCGATGCGGCACAGCAGGTAGGCATCGAGCACCGCCTGCCCCAGATCGCCCGGCAGCACCTTGATGCCCAGGGCAAACGTGCGCGACACCGCCGGCAGGATGGCCTCGCAGAAGCGGGCGGCATCGCGACGGGTGAGCGCATCGGCAACCGCTTCGGAAACGGCTGGGGGGAGGGGTAGAGCGTCGGGCATTCCGGAGGTCTGGGAGCGAAACGGGGAAGATAACGGGATGGACTCTCTGGCTTTACCCGGAGAGGTCAGATGTCAGAGATCAGAACTCAGAGGTCAGAAGTCAGAAGTCAGACGGAGATAGGGAGCAGGAGGGAGCGGCCAGAGATCAGAGATCCGAGCACTTCGCCCGCAGGTTGAGTGCAGACGCGAAGGATCGGCGTCTTACGGGGCGCTACGCGCCCCGGCCTGCGGCCCGGCCAGAAGAGCGGTGGCGCCCACGGCCCCCTCGACCACCAGTGCTCGGATTTCTGACTTCTGACTCCTCCTTCCTGCTTCCTATCTCCGTCTGAGTTCTGACCTCTGACATCTGACGTTGGTCTTATCGACGCAGGCACATGCTGGCATCCCGTGACATACTGTGAGGATCATGATACGCCACGGCTCCTGACCATGTCCTTCGACGCACCGTTCCCCTTCCCCCTGCCCGACGGGTTCCGGGGCATTTTCCGCACCGACCTCATCGCGCGCGCACTGTACGCCGAGGGCGCGGGCATTGCCCGCTGTCTTCCGGCAGCGGTCGCCGTTCCAGTGGACACGGCAGACGTGAGTCTGCTGGCCCGCTGGGCGAAACAGACCGGCGCGGGGCTCATGCCACGGGGATCGGGCAGCGGCATGGCCGCCGGCGCCGTGGGTGCGGGCGTGGTGGTCGACCTCAGCCGGTTCACGCAGGTGGGCGCGGTGGACGTGGACGCGCGCCGCATCCGGGTGGGCGCCGGCGCGACGCGGGGAGCGGTGGATGCCCAGGCGCGCGCGCAGGGGCTGCGGTTTCCGGTGGACCCGTCGAGCGGCGCCTTCTGCACGATCGGCGGCATGGTCGGCACGAACGCGGCCGGCGCCCGCACGCTGCGCTTCGGGGCGATGCGGCCGTGGGTGCTGGGTCTCCACTGCGTATTCGACGACGGCACCTCGGCGTGGGTGCATCGCGATCGGCCACTCCCTGTCGCGCCCGCCGTGACCCGATTGCAGGCGGCGCTGACGCAGATCGGCGCACACGGCGATGTCCGCGCGCTGGTGCATGCCGGCGTGCGCAAGGAATCGTCGGGCTATGGCGTGGCCGCGGCCCTGCAGAACGGCGGGCACCTGATCGACCTCCTGGTGGGCAGTGAGGGGACGCTGGCGATCTTCACCGAAGTGGAGCTGGCGCTCATTCCGGCGGCCGGCGCCACAGCCACGATCATGGCGACCTTCTCATCGCTGGAGGCGGCCTCGGCGTGTGCCGTGGAGGCATTCGGCGCGGGCGCCTCGGCCTGCGAACTGCTGGACCGGACGTTTCTGGACGTGGCTGAGCGTGGTGGACCGACCGGCGTGCCTCCGGAAGCGGAGGCCGTGTTGTTGACAGAAGTCGAAGGCGAAAATGCGGACGAATGCGCGCAAAATGCTGCGATGATGACGGCATTTTGTCGGCAAAACAACGCCGTTTCCGTGACAGTAGCCACCGACCGGGAGACCGAGCGCGCCCTCTGGACGCTGCGCCATGCCGCCAGTCCGATTCTCTCTCAGCTCGCTCCCCGGCTCCGGTCGATGCAGTTCATCGAGGACGGCTGTGTGCCGCCGGCGCGGTTTCCCGACTACGTCCGCGGCGTGCGGGAGGCGCTGCGGCGTTTCGACACCATCGGCGTGATCTTCGGCCATGCCGGTGATGCCCACGCCCACGTCAACCCGCTGGTGGACACCATGGCGAGCGGCTGGCGGGACCGTGTGCACGGGCTGCTGGATACCGTGTGCGACCTCACCACCCGGCTGGGCGGTACGCTGGCCGGTGAGCACGGCGATGGCCGCCTGCGGGCCGCCCTGCTGCCCCGTGTCTGGAGCGCGGAAGCGCTGGCGGCGTTTGCCAACATCAAGGCCGCGGCCGATCCGGCGGGCGTGCTGAATCCGGGGTGCAAGGTGACGCCGCACGGGGAGGCACCGGACCCGATCGGCACGCTGCGGCACGACCCCGACGCGCCGCCCCTCCCGCCGCCGGTGCGCGCGGCGCTCGACGAGATCGAGCGGACGCGCGCGTGGCAGCGCTTTCGGCTGGATCTGGTGAAATCCGCTTGAAGACCTGAAGGGCTGAGGGGGACCGGAAGATTCCTGGAGATCCTGGAGATCCTGGGGATCCTGGAGACCCCTGGAGATCCCAAAGATCCCTGGAGATCCCAAAGATCCCTGGAGATCCCGAAGATCCCTGGAGATCCCGAAGATCCCTGGAGATCCCGAAGATCCCTGAAGATCCCGAAGATCCCTGGAGATCCCAAAGATCCCTGAGATCCCAGAAGACCTAAAGCCCCGAAACGGCGCTCAGTCGGCGCCCGGGTCCGGGTCCGGTTCCGTGCGGATCCGCGCCAGAAGGTCGATCAGCACGCGGCGTTCGGCGTCGGTCAGCATGGCGGTCACGGACTCATCCGTTGCGTCGATCATCGGATCGAGGGCATCGAGCATGGCCAGCCCCTGGGGGGTGATGCGGCAGAGCACCTGCCGCCGGTCGGGGCGGCTGCGATCGCGGGTCACCAGTCCGGCACTTTCCAGCTTGTCGAGCAGACGGGTCACGGTGGACCCCTCGTCGATCATGCGATCGCGGATGGCCAGGGTGGGCAATCCCTCATCGCCGGCCCCGCGGAGAATGCGCAGCACATTGTACTGGGCCATACTCAGGCCTTCCGGTTCCACCACGCGCGCGAAACGGCGTGACACCACCGACGCGGTGCGCAGCAGCGCCAGCGCGGCCTCCTGGGCGACGGAGCGGAACGGACGGCGCTGCTGGATCTCCTGCTGCAGGCCGGTGGCCTCACTGATACGGTCTGACATTGCGCGAAAGGCTAGAATTGTTCGTGAAAGGTCGTGCACAGATCCGACCACTCTCCCCGACACTCCGTACCTGCCGATGCCGCTCTCCGACACCGCGATTCTCCGCGAGCCCACCGTGACGGTGCTCGCCCGTCCGACGTTCGTCGAACCTTCCCATCTGCCCGTGCAGTGGATCGGGGACTCGACGGACGGCGAGCGTCTGGCGGAATTCGCCGGCCGGCTCTGCTACATGAGCCAGCGCAATCCGGCCGGACGGTCCACGCGCGAATACCTCGAGAACATCAAGAAGCAGGGACATGGCAGTGTCCTCGAGCACGCGAATTATTCGCTGCTGCTCGAAGGGGTCAGCCGCTCGTTGACGCACGAACTCGTCCGGCATCGGGCGGGTTTCGCGTACTCGCAGCTGTCGCAACGATATGTCGACGAGAGCGCCGCACAGTTCGTGATGCCACCGGCTATCATCGGTGACGCACCACTGGAGGCGGCATGGCGGGCCCAGGTGACTTCCGCGCTCGAAAGCTACGTCGCTCTCGTGGAGTCGCTCATGACGCGCTACGCCTGGGTGGACGACAAAGTGCATCGTCGCAAGATGGCGCGCGAGGCCGCGCGCGGAGTTTTACCCAACAGCACGGAAACCAAGATCGTCGTCACCGCCAACGCCCGTGCGTGGCGAACCATGCTCGAGCTGCGCTCCAGTGAGGGTGCGGAGCTCGAAATCCGCCGTATGGCGGTGGCCGTGCTGCGCACGCTGATGGCCGAAGCGCCGGCCTTCTTCAGTGATTTCGAGATCTACATGGCGACCGATCGTCGCGAGGCCGCGCGACTGACGTATCACAAGGTCTGATCGGAATCTGCTCGAGATCCCATCACAGGACTCCTTCAGGATTTCATCAGGATCGGATCGAGATCGGAGCGGGTGCTGATCGGAGTGTGACCGCGGACCATCATCGCGCCACGTCGACCACATACGACAACGGCCCGCATCCGGAGCGCTGCATCTCGGATGCGGGCCGTTGTGTCTTCGAGGTGGCCCGTGACTTGCCACGGAACCTCACCCGGATCCACGGTCCCTTCTCTACACCTCGGCGGTCTCCGTCTCACGGGCATGTTCGGCGATGACTCTCTGCGCGGCATCATGCGGGACGGTTTCGTAGCCGCTGAAACGCCGTGAGAAGTGCGCGTCGCCGTGGGAGAGCGAAAACAGCTGCGTGGCGTAGAGATGCAACTCCGCCTGCGGCACGATGGCCCGCACGGTGGTGCGATCCCCGTCCGTGTTGGTGCCGAGGATGTGCCCGCGTCGACTGGAGAGATCGCCGAGGACGTCGCCCAGCCAGGCATCCCGGACGGTGATCTCGATGAGATCGAGCGGTTCGAGAATCACGGGCCGGCACTTCGCGGCCACGGTCTTGAATGCGAGGATGCCGGCCATCTTGAAGGACATCTCGTTCGAGTCGACCGAGTGCGTGGAGCCGTCGTACAGCTCGACACGGAAGTCGACGAGCGGGAATCCCGCCAGCACCCCACGCGCCGCGGCTTCCTGCACGCCACGATCCACGGCGGGGGTGTACTTGGATGGGATCACACCGCCGACGATGCGATCCTCGAACAGATACCCTTCGCCGCGCGGCATGGGGCTCATGCGGATCCAGCAGTCGCCGAACTGCCCGCGTCCACCGCTCTGTTTTTTGTGTCGTCCCTGCCCTTCGGCTTTGGCGGTGATGGTCTCGCGATACGCGATGCGCGGTCTGGCGAGTTCGGCCTGCACGCCGAACTTCCGGCGCAGCACGGCCATCGCCACATCGAGGTGCCGCTCGCCCATGCCGCCCACGATGGTCTCGTGGGTTTCGGGATTGTAGTGCACGGTGAGCGTGGGATCCTCGTCGTGCAGACGATGCAGGCCCTGCTGCAGTTTGTCTTCCTCGCCCCGGGTGGCGGCCCGCACGGCGAAATGCACCACACTCTCCGGAAACTCGACCGCGGGCAATCGGATGGGATGTTCGCGCGTGGAGAGCGTGTCGTTGGTGTGCGTGTTGCGGAGTTTGGTGACACACCCGATGTCGCCGGCGTGCAGCATGCCCACCTCGGTGCGTTCACGCCCACTGGGCACGGCGAGATGACCGAGTTTCTCCACGCCGTCGCGGGTGGCGTTGAAGACGTCCTGCCCGTTGGCGACCCGGCCCGAGAGCACCCGGAAATAGCTCACGTCACCCACATGCGGTTCGGACAGGGTCTTGAACACCAGCGCGGCAAAGGGACCGTCGTCTCCGGCATGCAGTTGCACGGTCTCGTGCCCCTCGGCCCCCGTGAGCGCGTGAATCTCCTCCATCTCCCACGCGTTGGGCATGAGCTGCACGAGCTCCGTCAACAGCGCCCGCACGCCGATCATGTTCTCCGACGACACACAAAACAGCGGAAAGAGATCGAGACGGGCCATCGCTTCCTTCATGCCGTGAATGGCGTCGTCACGATCGATCTCCTGACCTTCGAGATAGCGTTCGAGCAGCGCATCGTCGGTGGCGCTGATGGCTTCGATCAGTTCCTGTCGGTAGTGGGTGAACCGCTCCAGGCATTCCGCCGGAATGTCCTGCTCCACGTACTCACCCTTGGCGCCGTTCGTGTACATGTAGGCGCGTTGCGTGAAGAGATTGATCACGCCGCGAAACTCCGCGCCTTCCCCGCACGGCACTTCCACGGGGATCACCCTGGCCGAGAGCCGCTCCTTGATCTGCCGATAGATGCGATCGAAGTCGGCATGCTCCTTGTCCATCATGGACACCACGAACAGCACGGGATCCTGCTTGGCCATCGCCGCCCGGAAGGTCCGTTCGGTGCCGACTTCCACGCCGCTCACGCCACTGATCACGCAGAGCGCGCCGTCGGCCGCGGCCAGTCCGGCAATGGCATCGCCCTGGAAATCCAGCGAGCCGGGCGTGTCGATGAAATTGATCTTGCTGTCCATCCATTCCGCATAAGCACACCCGAGGCTGATGGAGTAGCCGCGTTCGATCTCCTCGGGGAGATGATCGGTGAGTGCGGTGCCGTCGCGTATCGAGCCGTGGCGCTTGCTGGAGCCGGCGGCAAAACAGAGTGCATCGACGAGACTGGTTTTGCCGCTGCTGCCGTGGCCGACCACGGCAATGTTTCTGATGCCGGCGCTGTCATACTCGCGCATCGTCCCTCCGCGTATCGCCGGGTGTCCGGCGGACGGGTTGCGCGGGTCCCCGCCGCGTGGCGGCCACCCGGCGACGCGCCCCGAAGGGGGCCCCGGAGGGCCGGAGCGGCGTCGCACACGGGACGTCACGAGCGGGGTGAACCCGCAGGGGTCGGACGTCGCGGCCCCCCGAAGTGAGGGTCGTGGGCCCACTCAGGGGGCCGCCCATAGCCTGCGACCGGGGGAAAAGCGGGGCAAGCGAGGTGGACCGTACGAAGAGGTAAGGGGAGAGACTACGGCGGGGACGGAAGCTGGGAACTACGGGGGCTGGGACTACGGGAGCTGGAACCACGGGAGCTGGAACCACGGGAGCTGGAACTACGGGAGCTGGGACTACGGGAGCTGGAACTACGGGAGCTGGGACCACGGGGACCTACGGGTCCGTAGTTCCAGCTCCCGTGGTTCACCGTGGGTCCAGCTCCCGTTTCTCCAGCGCCCGTAGTTCCAG